>JAOAPL010000204.1 GCA_025462925.1 Acidobacteriaceae bacterium | reverse complement strand
CTCTTCACGTGAATGGACGAAGGGTGAACTCGTGTCTGAGCTTTGCCATCATGCACCAAGGCGACGAGATCACGACGATCGAAGGCCTTGCAAAGGATGGACAGCTGCACCCGGTGCAGGCCGCATTACTGGAGCATGATGGATTCCATTGTGGTTACTGCACGCCGGGCCAGATCATGTCGGCAACGGCTTTGCTGAAGGAGCCGTGCGGAGCCGACGACGATTCTGTTCGCGAGTGCATGAGCGGAAATATCTGCCGATGTGGTGCCTATCCGAACATCGTTGCCGCGGTGCAGGAAGCACGTCGACGCACTTAAACGAAATTGGTCAGGAGACGATTCGCATGCAAGCTTTTCAGTACAAGAAGGCGAATAACGTCGATAGCGCCATTGGCGCCGGTTCAACGGCGGGGATGAAGTTCGTTGCTGGCGGTACCACGCTGGTTGATCTGATGAAACTGAACGTGGAGCGGCCGACCACTGTCGTGGATATCAACAGCTTACCGCTGACCAAGATAGAGAGGACATCCGATGGCGGGCTGAAGATCGGTGCAATTGTTCGCAACAGCGACCTTGCGCATGACGCAATGGTCCAGAAGGAGTATCCGGTGCTCTCCCAGGCACTGCTTTCCGGAGCTTCGCCACAGCTTCGAAACATGGCGACTACCGGCGGAAATCTTCTGCAACGCACCCGCTGCTATTACTTCCGAGACACGGCCTATCCCTGCAACAAGCGAAAACCCGGATCGGGCTGTTCTGCAATCGACGGATTCAACCGGATTCATGCGATTCTCGGCACCAGTGAGCATTGCATTGCGACGAATCCGTCAGATATGGCTGTGGCAATGATGGCGCTGGAAGCCACGGTCCAGTTAAGAGGACCAAAGGCGGAGCGCACGGTCGCGCTAAAAGACTTTTATCTTGTGCCGGGATCGACTCCGAATCTCGAAACTGTCATCGCACCCGGCGAACTGATCACATCGGTGACGTTGCCACGCGTTGCGGATGGCACGAGATCGTATTACCTGAAGCGCCGTGATCGCGCCTCTTATGAATTTGCGCTTGCGTCTGCTGCGGTGGTTGCACAGATGCAAGGCCGGCGCGTGCAGCGCGTTCGCATAGCTCTGGGCGGGGTCGGCACCAAGCCATGGAGATCCACAGAAGCTGAGAACGTACTCCAAGGACGGGATGCAAGCGAGCAGAACTTCAACAACGCTGCAGAAGCCGCTTTGCAAGGTGCGAAGGTCACGCATGACAACGCCTTCAAGGTTGTGCTGGCGAAGCGCACTCTGGTTCGTGCACTCAAGGTTGTCACAGAGGCGAGCTAGGCCAACGATTCAGGAGAAAGACGATGAGCAGCTCAGTAATCGGCCAACCAGTAACACGTATTGACGGCAAACTCAAAGTCACGGGCCATGCGCCATACGGAACAGAGCACGCAATTCAGAACGTGGCCTACGGAGTTGCTGTTGCGAGCACGATCGGGAATGGCCGCATCCTGAGCATTGACAGCGCCGAAGCAGAAAAGATGCCGGGAGTGTTGGCCATCCTGCATCACGGCAATGTCGAGCGTTTGTATCGTCCAGCGGGCTCGCTTGAAGAGATGAGCCGCCCGGGCGAGAACCGGCCGCCATTCGAGGATGAGATCGTCTACTACTATGGCCAGTTTGTGGCACTTGTTGTGGCCGAAACCTTTGAGCAGGCTCAGGACGCCGCTTCTCACGTTCATGTCCAGTACGACGCAAAACGGCCGCTCGTGCGGCTCGACCAGGCTGCCATCCCGAACAAACCTCCGGATGCGCAATCTTCGCGAGGCAATGCCGAAACCGCTTTTCAGCAGGCTCCAGTAAAGCTGGATGCAACGTATGTCACGCCAGTCGAAACGCATAATCCGATGGAGATGCACGGCACCATCGCGGTATGGGAGGGCGACCGACTCATTCTGTATGAAACTTCGCAGGGCGTCGTCAATCACCACAACGTGGCTTCGCAGGTACTGGGAATGCCGCTGGAATCGATCCATATAATTTCTCCATTCGTTGGTTCCGGGTTCGGAGACAAGCTCTTCCCTTGGCCGCACTCGTGGCTGGCGGCGGTCGGAGCGAAGCAAGTCAAGCGACCGGTAAAGGTCGCAGTGCCGCGCACTCTGATGTTCACCACAGTGGGACACCGCCCGAATATCCGGCAAAGAGTACGGCTCGGCGCAACACAGGACGGCAAACTCGTCGCGACGATGAACGACGTTCTTCAGCACACATCGATGGTGCACGACTACCTGGAGAACTGCGTGGATGCAACGTCGATGCTTTACAGCTGTGCAAACCTCAACGCCGTACAACACAACGTCGCGCTAAATGTGGGTACGCCGACGCCCATGCGCGGGCCAGGGAGAACTCCTGCTTTGTTTGCTCTCGAATCTGCAATGGATGAGCTGGCAGTGAAGCTCAATATTGATCCGCTGGAGCTTCGCATTTGCAATTACGCAGAGAAGGACGAGAGCTCAGGAAAGCCGTGGTCGAGCAAGCATTTGCGCGAAGCGTACCAACAAGGGGCGGATCGCTTCGGATGGAGCAAACGCAATCCGAAAGTCGGGTCCATGAAAAAAGGGAAAGAGTTCCTGGGATGGGGTATGGCGACGTGCACATGGCCGTGTCACCAGGCCGGTGCCGATGTTCGAGTGCGACTTCTAGCCGATGGCACGGCGCAGGCCTCGTGCGCTACGCAAGACATCGGCACCGGCACCTACACTGTCTTCGCCGAGATTGTCTCCGACAAGACAGGGTTGCCAGTGGACAAGGTTAAGGTGGTGCTGGGCGATAGTTCGCTTCCTCCCGGACCGACCTCCGGTGGTTCAGCAGCCACCGCGAGCGTGATTCCCGCAATAGCAAAAGCTACGCAGGACGCAATAGAGGCGGTGCTGAAAGCCGCTGCAAAATCCCCACAAGGTCCATTCCATGATGTTGATCTTAAAACGTTAAAGATGAGTCAGGGACGCGTTCATACTGCCGATAAGCCGCCCGACAGCGGCGTTCCATTCCAGGAGATCCTCGCCTCGCAGAAGCTCGTTGGATTAGACGGTTTTGCCAGGACGGGCCGGCGACACCGCTCTTATCCCGGAGACCCCGGCCCGGAGCAGCAGCAAGACAAGTATTCGATTCACTCCTTTGGCGCGCATTTCTGTGAGATTTCATACGATCCGGAGATCGTGCGCCTGCGTGTCACGCGCTGGCTCAGTGTTATCGACGGCGGGAGAATGATCAACCAGAAGACCGCTAGAAACCAGATCCTGGGGGCAGTTGTCATGGGCATTGGGATGGGCATGCTCGAAGAAACGGTCTATGACGCTCGCACCGGCCATCCAATCAATAACAATTTTGCGGATTATATGGTCGCAGTGAATGCAGACGTTCCGGAGATCGACGTTGTCTTTCTCGACTATCCAGATACGATCATCAACGAATACGGCGCGCGCGGCATTGGAGAGATCGGCTTGACCGGGTGCGCCTCGGCGCTCACTTCTGCCACGTACCATGCTACCGGTGTGCGCGTGCGCGAATTGCCGATTCGCATTGAGAAGCTTTTGGCGTAAAAGCAGTTCCTCTAATTCCCACCCGGCCCAGACCATTTATACTGAGCGCGTAGCTCTTCGGAAATAAATCATGTCCTCCTTTCCTCCGCCTAGTGCGCTCGACGCCAGCACCCAAGCCTTTCCGGTCTTGACTACCGCACAAATAGACCGGCTTCGTCCGGGTAGCAAGGTGCGGAAGGTTGAAGCTGGCGACATACTGTTCAAACCGGGTGATACCGAAGTTCCTTTCTTCGTCCTGCTTTCCGGGAGCATGGAGATCGTGCAGCCGGATCTAACGGGCGAGCGTCTGATAGCAAAACACGATGCCGGGAATTTCACCGGGGAGATCACCATGATCTCCGGGCAGCGCTGCTTGGTGCGCGGTCGGGTTACAGCGGCGGGTGAATTTCTAGAGATCAGTGCGGACCGTTTGCGAACGCTTGTGGCTAGAGATGCCGAGTTGGGCGACATTTTCATGAGGGCGTTCATCCTCCGTCGACTCGCGCTCATTACCCGTGGCGCAGGCACGATCGTCGTGATGGGTTCGCGCCATTGCGCAAACACTTTGCGCATACGTGAGTTTCTGAACCGGAATGCGCATCCTTATTCTTATATAGACCTGGATACGGACAAGGCCTCTCAGGAACTACTTGACCGTTTCGATGTCAAATTGAGCGAAGTCCCAATCATTATATGTAGCGGCAATGTCGTGCTTCGCAACCCCTCGCCCCAGCAAGTGGCAGATTGCCTGGGATTCAACGCCAGTATCGACGAGTCTCAGGTGCGCGACGTGATCATTGTGGGCGCAGGCCCCTCGGGTCTGGCCGCTGCTGTTTATGCGGCTTCTGAGGGCCTGGATGCTCTCCTGATTGAGACTGAGGCTCCCGGCGGGCAGGCGGGGTCAAGCTCCAAGATTGAAAACTATCTGGGTTTCCCCACCGGAATCTCCGGTCAAGAGCTGGCGGCGCGTGCCTTCACACAGGCGCAGAAATTCGGCGCGAAGATGATGGTGGCGCATAGCGTTGTCCAGTTGAACTGTAACCGCCAGCCGTACGAAGTAGTGCTGGACAATGGCAACAGATTAGCTACACGCTCTATCGTCATCTCCACGGGCGCCCAATACAACAAGCCGAAAATCGCAAACCTCACAAATTTCGAAGGCCAAGGAGTTTATTACGGGGCCACTTATATGGAATCGCAACTTTGCGAGGACGATAACGTGGTCGTGGTGGGTGGGGCAAATTCCGCGGGACAGGCCGCCGTGTTCCTCGCGCAGAGTGCGCGCAAGCTGCATATGCTTGTCCGGGCGTCAGACTTGTCGCAAACAATGTCACGCTATTTGATCCAACGCATTACCGAAAACCCGAAGATCGAGCTGCATTTCAACACAGAGATCGTTGGCTTGCACGGTGAAAGACATCTGGAAGGGGTCAGTTGGCTCGATCGCGGGACTGGCCAAACATCCACTCATGATATCCGCCATGTGTTCATCATGACCGGGGCCTCGCCGCGAACCGAGTGGTTGCAAGGCTGTGTCGCCCTTGACGATAAAGGTTTTATCCTCACCGGGCGAGATCTGGAGCCTGCCTTCGGCGTAATTCCCCCCGTTCCATGGCCGCTCGTGCGTTCTCCGCAGATGCTGGAAACGAGTCTTCCGGGCGTGTTTGCGATCGGAGACGTTCGCGCCGGGAATGTTAAGCGTGTCGCCTCCGCTGTGGGAGAAGGTGCAATTTCTATTCTCCTTGTGCATCGCGCGCTCGCAGAGGTCTAGACTGGTCGCCGCCGAACTTCCACCTTTCGGCGTCCGTTTTCTTCGCTATTAATGGGCACGCGCCGCGCCGCTGCTGTCGTCAATCCAGATCAACAGAATTGATTGTGCACGGGCAACATTCAGCTGAGTTCCACATTCTTAGGAGGAATGACAACTCTGGGCCGAATACGTCTGACTGTAATGTTGAGCTTTCTATCATTTTTCATGCTGGCGGGATGTGGAGGGTCGCAGTCGACAGCACCGCCACCGCCACCCCAATCCGGCGGCGGCGCTTCTGATCAGGTCACGGTCACAGTCACAGGAGGCGGGACGGTAACAAGTACCCCCGCCGGCATTAGTTGCGGTACCACTTGTTCCGGATCATTTGCCCGCGGCGCCAGTGTCCAGCTGGCTGCAGCCGCTAGCGCTGGTTCGACCTTTACCGGATGGAGTGGGGCATGCACTGGCACATCCGCCTGCTCGTTTACGGTAAACGGCCCGGCGAGTGTGACCGCGACATTCAATGTCACTAAGGTCCAGGACATCCATGCGCTCAATCACATTATTTTCATGGCCCAGGAGAACCGGGGGTTTGACCACTACTTTGGTGCCCTCGGCCTGTACCGGGCTGCGCAAAAATTTGGCGCAGCAAGCGATATCGACGGCCTTACGTTCGACGCACAAGGGGTTGCGACGAACACTAATCCTAATTTCGACCGTACCGGCACAATATCGTCATTCCACCTGATCACCGGCTGTGTGGAAAACCCGAGCCCGTCATGGGAGGAATCCCATGTCGACTTCAACCGGTCAGACCCAATGTCCACTACTGCTGCGCTGGACGGGTTCGTCTTTACCGCCGCGAGCTTTTCCAGGAACAACGGCTTACACGATATTGCCGGGCAACGGGCTATGGGTTACTACACGGAGGCTGACCTCCCCTACTACTACTTCATGGCTGCGAACTTTGGTACTTCGGACAGATGGTTTGCGCCGGTAATGTCGCGCACGCATCCGAATCGAATGTACTTAATGTCGGGCACTTCACAGGGACATGTGTATCCGATCCCCCACGGTGGAGCCCAGCTGACTGCCAAGACGATATTTCAGCTTCTCGATGAGAACCATATTTCCTGGAAGATATATGTGACCGATCAGCTCCCGGGATTGTCGCTAACCCAGAGCAGTTACATCAGTATGTTCACGTATTCCAACCAGAACCTGCCCAACGTAGTTCCGATCTCAGAATATTTGACCGACGTTGCGAATGGCACGCTGCCACAAGTGGCCATGATTGAAGGAGGCTACAACAGCGGCCGGGATGAACACCCTGACGTCGACCCGAATTTTCCGGGTGCGCCTGTCCAGAAAGGCGCGGCTTATGTGGCCAGTCTTATCAACGCGCTAATGGGCAGCAAATCCTGGAATGACTCCGCGCTTGTGCTTACGTTCGATGAATTCGGCGGATTCTATGAGCACGTTCCGCCTCAGCCCGCTGTGAGTCCAGATGGCATTCCGCCCCAGGACTTTACTACAACCGACAGTCAAAAATTCAATGACGATTTCACGCGGACAGGGTATCGCGTTCCGTTGATCGTGGTCTCGCCCTTTAGCAAGAAGAACTTCGTTTCGCACACTGTGCGAGACTACACGGCGATACTAAAGCTGATTGAGACAAGGTTCCAACTGCCAAGCCTTACCGCGCGGGACGCGGCGCAGGACGACATGACTGAATTTTTCGATTTCGCGAACACGCCCTGGGCCACTCCGCCAGCTCCTGCGCAGGTGCCTGCGCAATCGGCAGCGACAGCGTGCTACACGGATCATCTGCCATAGGCTCAGGGGAAGGGAATCACTGCCAGCGCAAGAATGCTTCGCCGGCAGGGCCTATGTCGAGAACAAGCGAGCGCTCTGTTTTTTCGCAATCGACGAAAGTATTGCTGGCATAGACTTTTTGTATGGGCAAGCGATAGGGCGCGTCGGCGACATTGACCACCACAATGGCTCGGCCCGAAGGCAGCGTCATAGTCGCAATCCCTTCTTTGATCCAGAGCGATTCCTCTTTGCCGTTGATGGTCAGGCCGTACGATTTCGAGATTGCCTTTTTATTGGCATTGGCATAGGCCGCACGAAAATTGATCTCACAACTTTTCTGCGAGAGCGGCGGGATTTGCGCCGTGCCAAGCTGGACCATTGTGGGGACGGTATTAAGACTGTACTGGCGGATGGCCTTCGAGAATGAAATAGACCTTTTTCCGAGCGGCTGTTTTTCGAAACGTCGGCTGCCGCCGGCGCTGAATAAGCCCGAGTATCCGGTTTCAACGATAGCTTCCTGGCGATTAATACTTTCGGTGTAGTTTTGCATGGTCAACGTGGCGCCGGTTTTCGGGTCCAGCAACTGCGCGGTGACTTTCAACGTGTACGGTCCGGAGCGGGGCTTGTCCGGCATCTGGAACATGGTGATCAGCACCGAATCCACCTTGGCCATCTGCGCGAATTCCTTGATCAAGTCCGTGTCCAGCGGTGTATATGCGCCGCCAGGATTCAACAAGACTGGCTGCAGGTTGCTGTTCTGCATTTCCTCAAACAGGATCTGCGTCATGTGCTGGGTAAAAAGCTCGCCATAGACCTCTCCCGACGCGTCAAAGACGGGCATGATGCCGATGGAGGTCTTGCTTGCGGCGGTGGCTGTCTGGGCGAAGGCGGATGGGGAACTTGCGGCAAGAAGTGCGGTCAGAAATATCGCGCAAAAGATTTTTGTCTTCATAATTGCGATGTGGCTCCTATGAAAATGGAGCGACATCTTGCGATGTCGCCCCGGCTCATTGTCATTGCGGTTGAGCGGCTGTCTTCAAGGCAGCTGGTTTGAGTTCGGCCCTGGTATCGTTGCTCACGGCTCGAGTGACCAAATCAGCCACCGCGTTAGAAGGCGCGGTTTCGACTGGCGTGACGTATATCGCATCGACGTTCTTTGTGGAGACCACCATTGCCGGCGGTACATACCAGGAGTTGTCGCCCGCAAGCTGGAAGTAGTCATAGATGATGTGCATGTTCCGGGGCAGAGCGCCACTGTGCTCGCGTTGATACAGCGCCACGTAGGTCTTCAGCTCTTTCTTGATCTGTTCCTGAGAGGCGGCATCGTTTTGCGAGATCAGATAAAGCGCATTCTCCAAGTGCGGTTCAGGATAGGCGCCGCGGTCGGCGTCATACTGGATGGCCTTGGTGAAATATCCGATCGCCTGCTGCTTGTCCTCCGGAGTGCGGCCGGTAAGCGCCATCACTTGTCCCAGGTAGTAATGCACTCTGGAATCGTTCGAGCGCAGTTTGACCGCGTCCTGCAGGTTTTCCTTTGCCATGGCGTACAGGTCATACTCCAGTGCGACGACTCCGTTATCGCGTTTGAGTGATGCCATCAGCAGAGAAAATTCAGGACTTGAACCGACGAGGCCGCCAGCTTTCAGTTTGCCGTCGAGATCGGCCTTGTACGTGCCGGTAAGAAGACCGGTGATCTTTGCAGTGCGTTCCTTCACGCGTTGCGGATTACCCATGAAGCCCAAACCGATACGTCCATCGCGCGCCACCATGTTGTCTAATCGCGCGTAGAGCCGCGGTATCTCGCGGGCATCATAATTGCGGTCCAGCATGTACTTGAGGCCGGCTTCGTCGGCTTCATTCTCAAATTCCGTGGTCCACTCAGTCGGTTCAAAACGATTACGGAATGCAAAATGGCTGACGATAGATCCCGCGGCAACGCCACTCAATGCACCGATCATCGCGCCGTTCATGCCGCCCGCTGCGCCGCCGATGCCTGCACCGGCAACAGTAGCCATGGCGCTGAAGAAGCTGCGCTTCTTTGCTGCGTCGGCTTCCTTTTCCTTGTCGAATTCTTCTTCGAGAATGGAATTGCGGATGGAATTGTATTGGTGCTGCCGTTCGATGTGCGCGATCTCATGGCCTACGATGTAGGAGAGTTGCGCTTCGTTATCCAGCAATGAAACCAGTCCGGTGGAGATGTAGATGGTGCCCGTGGAGAGGGCCTCAGCTCGCGGAACGGGATCGAGAAGCAGCCGGATGGAATAAAGATTCGGGCTATTGTCCGGGACCAGCCTCTGACCCAGCGAATTCACGTAGCGTACCAGTATGGGATTGTCATACAGCTGCCCGTACTTTTCCCGGAATTCCAAGTTGTTGGAAATCGCCTCGGCGGAGCGGCTGCTGCTGCTATTCACGTTGTAAGCGAAAACCATGTCACGCCGGCGGACGGCCGCCCATTGCTCATCAATGCGAGATTTCACCTCCGGACGCAGGGCGATCTCGGCCATTTTCTTCTTATCTTTTTCGCTGTATTCGGTTTTGGGCTGCGCGTACGCCGCGACACAAGACAAAACAAAAATGGCGGCGATGGACAGTGCGGTGGACTTCCTTGACATGAACATCCTCCTTCGAACAAACCGCGCATATCGTGACACAACGGTTACAGGGGAGGATTAAAATAGCGCTCTGTCAGGAGATTGCGCGGAAAATCGGCTAAGTTGTATAGCCCACCCCGCCAAATGTCAATGCATTTGTTGTTCATTGACAGCACCCGAGACCGGCATTAACCTTCTCGCCGATGTCGCGGATGTACAAAATCATCGCGCTAACGGTCTGCCTGCTCGGTTGCGGCGCGCTGGTCTATTCAACTACCGGCCAGCCGATGGAAGCGCAGTTGCAGATCGCGCAGCTCGATCTGACTGTGGACGCCAATGGCGGAGGCATCCTGCGCACTCCGGATGTCGGCGAATTCAACATTCGTATCAACAAGCAGCCGGGACAACTGAACTACGGCAGCATCACCGCGAAGATCAATACCGAATCGGCGAACATCGTGATGACTACAACTAGTGATGCACAGGGCATCATTTGCCGATTCGACCTCAACCGGCAGGGCGGCTTCAAGTTCCATACCGGAAGAAATTCGGTAGAGATCGCGTATAAGGATCGCTGGCAGCGATTGCACTACGCTTCGTTCCTTTTACAAACGACTGAGCATCCCGAGTTCAATCGTCCCGCGGGGCGTCCGGAGAAATCTTCGGCGGAAAAATACGCTGTGGTGATCGGGATCTCGCGCTATCAAAACACGAGCAGCGGACTCACCAGCTTGAAATATGCCGATCGCGACGCGCAGGCATTTCGCGATTTCCTGCTTTCGCCAGAAGGCGGATCATTCAAGAAAGAGAACATCGCCTACCTGGTGAATGAGGACGCAACCGTCCAGAAAGTCCGCAGCTCGCTGTTCACTTTCCTGACCAAGCCGCGCGAACAAGATCTGGTAGTGCTTTACTTCGCCGGGCACGGCGCTCCGGATCCGAACGACCGCAGAAATCTTTACCTGCTCACCTATGACACCAAGCCCGACGATATGGGAGGCACTGCTTTTCCGATGTGGCAATTGCAGGACGTATTCACTCGCGTGCTGCGCGCCAGACGAGTGGTGACATTCACTGACAGTTGCCACAGCTATGGAATCAGCGGGCAGTCTTACGGTGGATCGACAAAATCGAACAACCTTATTAATCAATATCTGACTGCGGTGGCCAATACTTCGGAACGGGCTGTGATCACCGGCAGCGATGTGAGTCAGCTCTCGGCGGAAGGCGAGAAGTGGGGAGGCGGACACGGGGTCTTCACGTATTACGTTTTGAAGGGGCTCTCAGGCGACGCCGATCTTAACCAGGACGGTGTGGTTACAGCGGGAGAACTTTTCTATTACGTGCGCGAAAAGGTGAACAAAGATACCGGAGGAGAACAAACCCCGCTGGCGCTGCCGGGATTGGCAGAGCAGCTCACATTATCAGGCGTCGCCGGCACACCAAAAGGCGAGATCAGGACTTTCCTGAATTCCAACTAGGGTTTCAGACGGCTCCGCAACGCAGCCGTCTTCTGCGCGACCCAGCCATTCGCCGGCATCGCAGAAAGCTTTTCATATTCCGCAAGCGCCATCTCAGGCGCGTTCAACTCTTCAAATAACATGCCAAGCATCAAATGCGATTCTTGCGGCTGAATACTGTTCTTGCGAATTTCGTCGATGCGGCTGAGATCGTCTGCGGAGAATACTGTCATTTTTGCGGAAGCGCTGCTGAGCACCTCTTCACCCTGTAATGCAGTCACTCGCCAGCGATAGCTCGCACCCGCAATTAACTTTGTCGGACTTGCATACTGCAAAGTTGTATTGGAAGAGTTTGTATCCTGCTCCCAAAAATCATTACCGCTGCTATCGCGAACGGCCAGCCGATAGTTCGTTGCACCTTCCACCGGCTGCCAAACAAACTTCACCTGACCTGGGTCGACTGAGGTCCCGACTGGAGAAAGCAACTGCATGATGGTGTCGCCACGCATGTTGATTCCACCAATATGCGAATCGCGCCCGCCGATACTGGCCAACGGCACCAAGCAGGAAGGCACCTTGTGTGGCTGTTCCACCGAGCCACGCTTGACGTCATAATTCGACCTTCCGAATTGGATCTCAGAGTTGGGTTGCGCCTGGGCCGCGATCGACTGCGCGCAAGAGACAAACTTCACCTTGCCATCGGCGCCGGTCACGATGCGGCTGCCGTTGCGGAGCACATCCGCGAAATCCAGCTTGCGTCCGGTCTTTGCGCCGGGCTCGAAGATCTGCGCGCTCCCTTGCGTCAGCGTCACAATACCGACCGGGGCTTCTTGCGCCAGAGCCGTGACACAGATCCCGCTGAATAGGAGAATGCGTTTAAGCATTCGCTGCGCTCCCTTTCCGCCCTGCTCCGTAGAGTCCGCGTACAACAAACAATTGCGTCAACTCGCTCTTGCCTTTGAGCTGTTCAATGTCCATGGCAAAAATATCCGTGAAATGGTCCCAGCTCTCCAACTCTTCAACCGTCGCGCCCGAGATCAGGACGTGGGCATTGTAGCGTTGAATCGATTGCTTCGTCTTCGATTCAATCCGCGAGGCCGTGTTCACGGTATCACCCACGGCGGTGTATTCCAGTTTGCGCCACGAGCCGATATTACCCACGATGGCTTCGCCGCTGTGGATACCGATCCCGATATCAAGTTCAGTCCGGCCCTCGGCCTTCCATTTTGTATTCAGTTCGGCCAGCCGTTCAAGCATCTTCATGGCGGAGGAGACGGCCTTCCACGCAGCGTCCTTTTGATCGACGGGCGCGCCGTAGATGGCGAGGATGCCGTCGCCGATAAATTTGTCCAGATATCCGCCATGATTGATGATGACTTCCGACATGGCGGAGAGATATTCATTCAACTGCGCGACGAGGTTTTCCGGCGCAGTGCGTTCGGAAAGCGTGGTAAACCCGCGGATGTCGGAAAACAACACAGTGATCTTCCGGCGAGTGCCGCCGAGTTCGACACCATGTTCGATGATCTGCTGCACCACGTCCGGCGAAACATACTGCGAGAACTGGTCTCTCAGCTTTCGGTGCGCGATAAACTCCGCCCGATAGCGATAAACAAATGCGATGCCCGCGGAGAACGCCGATGATAAGAGCAGCGTGGCATCGGACATTACCCACATGTATTTCCACGCAAGGAGCGCCGGTAACAGCGAGAAAACCACAACTAGTAGGGCGCCGGAAGCAGAAACTTCCCACCGAAACGCAAGGACGACGGCCGCGACCGCGATTGCGACGAGAAGCGCCAGGAGCCACGTCAGTGCCGCGGGACTCCTCCGCAAGACGATTCCTGAGTAAATGCTTTGAGCAATGATGCCGTGGATCTCCACTCCGGGGACTCTTCCGGATCCCTCCCGCAGGCCAGGAGTGGCGTGACGATCTTGAGGCTCGTCACTACCGATCAGAACAATCTTTCCTGAGAACCTTTTTGCAATCTCTGCGGAATTATTGTTTTCCGCAAGGGCGAGCACATCTGCAAGAGAAGTCTCTGTCGGGATTGGCGTCCAACCGAAGGGAATGTATGTGGAATGTTGCCCGTCCAAGGCGACGCGAGCGTCTCTCCCGAATTCTTCGCGGTTGCAATCGAAATCTTTGGCCAGCGCGCTCGACGCCAATCGCGCGCCTAAACTAAATGCCGGCTCGTGATCGTCGGGCTTGCAGGGGTCGTAGCGACGAACGAAATCGTCAGCGTCGGCAGGAAAATTCAGATATCCAAGAGGCCGGGGCGAATCGGTGCTGGCCATCAAATACAGTGGCGAGGAAGGCAGAGCCGAGGACGCATCATAGCCAAGAATCACCGGCGTCCCGGATGCTTGCGCATCGGCAACCGCCAGTGCTAGCTGCTTGGATTCTTCTTTGGCACGGTCGTCTGCGGCGGAAAAGATCAGGTCCAGTCCGACAGCCCGGGCATTTGCTTCAGACAAGGCCTTCAACAAAACTGCGAAGTGCGGTTGCCAGTATGCGAGCGGTTCGCGGATGGCCTTGCGCGATTGGTCGTCAATAACGACTAGTGCAACGTCCGGTGCAACAGCCTGCGCGTTGGAAGCGCCGGTCTGCACAATCGCGTCATAGATTTTGTGGTCGAGCAAATGGAATGGACCAAACTGCGCCGCGATAGCAGTCAGCAGGAGGGAACCCATCGCGATGAATGGAACGGCCGCGAATGACTTCAACTTCCGGTTGCTGTTCAGCCCCATGACTACATAGTTTTAAGCTCCGGGTAAGCAAGAGTCCAGAAAATCATGAGAACGAGGGTCCTTGCGCTTTGCTCAACCTTCCCGCAACATGGAATGATGCTTTCCTTCCAACACCTCGATTGGGACGCAGTCCAGGCTGAAGCCCTCAATCCGCAGATTCAGCGCCAGTTCATCAACACCGAAAAGACCACGGTTGCTCGCTTCGTTCTCAAGAAAGGTGTGGTCGTCCCCACTCACCAGCACCCCAATGAACAAATCGCATTCGTGACGGAAGGCGCGCTAAAGTTCGTTGTCGACGGAAAGCCTGTGATTGTGGGCGCAGGCGAGGCGCTGTGCATACCTGCCAACGTTCCCCACAGCGCTGAAGCGCTCGAAGACACGGTAGATATTGACGTCTTCACTCCACCGCGGGTGGATTGGATGGCAAAAGACGACGCATATTTGCGCTAGCGCAAATCGAAGTTACTGCGGCGCGACCTCGCCTACGACGTCTATCTTCGATCCGACGCGGAACTTTCGGTAATCGCTAAAGCGAGCAATGGAATGTTCGCGAATGCCCTTGAAAAGAAGCATGCGACCCGTGATGTTTGCTTCGGCGTAAGTTGGCAACCAGATCTCGCCATTCACGAAAGCCTGCTCGAATACGAAACTTGATCCCTTCTGCACCGACGCCAGCAGTCCACCTCCGACCTTGAATGGCTCATCGAGTTTTGCTTCCATGCGAATGAGCTGACGACTATCTTCATCGATCCAGACCGTTCCGGAGACTTTCTTTACCGCGCTCTCGGCCATGCCGTGCGTCTTGGCATCGGGATTTCCGCTGAAGTCGTACGCGATGGCGCTCCTGTCCTTGAGAGAAACGCGACGCGGGTTTTCAAAACGTGAGATGCGAAGGAGAGTATCGACTGTGATCTCGTTTTCGTCGTGCTTGCCTTCTTCTTCATTCTGCTGGCGCTTAGCTTCTTTCTTTTTGATCTCCTGGATGCGCTTGTCCACCTTCTCCTGCTCTTTTTTCTGTTCGGAAGCAGACAGATCGACGCCGTCTTTCCGGAGCAATCGGCCGACGGTGCGCCGGCCCACAAAGAAAACCTCGTGCTCTTCAGTTTTACTGTGCTTCACGTGGCCATCGCCGTCGAGCTCATCTTGCTGCTCTACTGCCCGGAACATGTAATTCTTGCGGACATTCTCAAGTTCTTTCTGATGAGCCTCAACGTCATGAAACAGGGAAGCAACATCGGGTAGCGGCTTTTCGACAGCTGAATTTGTCCGGGATGCCGATGAAGCCGGCGGCTGTTGTTGCGCGTGCAGGATTCCGACCGTGGTCGCGAGCAATATCGGGAGAACGTAATGTCTCGTGTTCATCAAGCCTGTATTTTAAGGCGTTTTGGGCGGCGGTGTAGCTGCTAGGCGTCTTCGAAATCTTATTTTGTCCAAGCGATAGCCAATGATTCCCTTTACGATCAGCCGGTCTGTGCTGCTGGTTGTCCCCACTCCCACACCAAAATTCACTTCCCATTTTGGCGAGAGGTTTAGATCAACGCTGGGAACAATCTGCTGCTCCTGTTCGCGGAGCGGGTCGAAATTTCCTATCGGCCCGAGCGAGCCGTAGTATTCCAATCCCACGGCAACCTTTTTGGAAAGATCGTAGCCCACTTTCACATTGGGCGAGAACACATATCCTGAATCCTGCGAGGGACCGCGAAACGATTTCTCAATGGCAGGATTGAACGCCAGATACCACGGGCCGAGTTTCTTATCCACGATAGGCCGGATCTCCCAGGTCCAGGTGTCGGCGGAAAACGACGGCCGCGCATACCCGAACTCGGTGGACAGGCTCACCCCCACTGGCCAATGCCATTCCTCGGGAACGCGAACGCGCGGACGAATATGGTCGCCAACCCACTGCCATCCGTGCGACGGCTGCGACGAGGTGAAGACGTAAAACCCAACCTCAAACCACTTATTGAACCCGTGCGTGATCTCCAGAGTCTCGTGAAGCTGATGATGC
>JAOAPL010000202.1 GCA_025462925.1 Acidobacteriaceae bacterium | reverse complement strand
ATCTTCACTCCGGCGATGAAAGCGACGAGTGGCCATGACGAAAACATTTCATTTGCCGAGGTGGTGAAGCGCATCGGGCCGAAGCTCAGCGACACCTTGCGCGACCTCAGCCTGAAGCTCTATACGAAAGCTGCCGCGCACGCGCTGGAGCATGGCATTATTCTTGCGGATTCGAAATTTGAGTTCGGCACAACGGCAGCCGGATTGGTGCTTGCTGACGAGGTCTTCACTCCGGACTCATCTCGATTCTGGCCGGCGGAGAGTTATTCGCCGGGAGGGCCGCAACTTTCGTTCGACAAACAGTTCGTTCGTGATTATCTTGAGAGTATCAAGTGGAACAAACAGCCTCCGGCTCCAGCGTTGCCGGATGATGTCGCCGAGAAGACCAGCCAGAAATATAAACAGGCGTACCGGCAATTGACCGGTCGTGAATTGGTGCTTTAAGAGTCCGAAGTTCGGAAAAAATCATAGAAGATGCCGGCAATCGATTGGATCATCATCGCAGTATTGGCGCTTTCGGTATTGGTTGCTGCTGCGCAAGGTTTCTTTTTTGAAGTATTTTCGCTTGCGGGTGCGATTTTTGGATACATCCTGGCAGCGTGGGAATATTGGCGATTGGCACCGTGGTTTGAGCAGTACGTGAAATCAACGGCTGCGGCGAACGCGGCCGGATTCATGACGATATTCGTTTCGGTGATGATCGTGGCCAGCATCGCCGGAAAGATCACGCGATGGGCGATGCATGAAGTTGGGCTTCGCTGGGTGGACCGTTTGCTTGGCGCAGCTTTCGGCCTGGTGCGTGGGGTTGTTCTGGTAACAGTTGGAATCATGGCGCTGGCGGCTTTCTCGCCAGAGTCTGAGATGTTGAACAAGTCAGAGCTAAGCCGTTATTTTCTGATTTCGGCGCGGGCCGCCAGTTGGGTAGCTCCGTCAGATATGCAACAGAAGTTCAGAGACGGGTTGACATTGCTTCGCAAGAATAGAATGGAATTGATTGCGCCTCCTGCGAGATCGGAAAAGGGCGCTGTAACCGCTGATCCTCATAACCGTTAGTACTTGATAGAAAGGCAGACCCAAGTGAAGAACGAATTGGCAATCCTTGTCTCTGAAATGAACGCCTCGGGAATCCTCTATGACGAAGCGGTTCGGGAATTCAAGAAAGTTTTTATCGCCAACGTCCTTGCGCAGAACAAGGGCAATCAATGCAAGGCAGCCAAACAGTTGGGCATGCACCGAAACACCCTGAGCCGGACCTTGACCGAGCTCAAGCTAGACATTCGGCCATTGCGCAAGTCGCAGTCTCAGGCCAAGGACGCTCGTCGTCCGCCGCGTAGCGCTTCTCCGCTAGTGATGGAGAAGAAAGCGTCCCGATAGTCGCTTCACGCGAATGAGACTTAGGGTCGCATCTGTGGTCAGCCATCTTATTTTTTGAATCTAAAGCGGAGAGGAGTAGTGTGCCTGCCACCAAATGGATCGACGCTGACGCGTATCTGTTCGACATCGACGGGACGCTGCTGAACGCATATGGCGGTGCGCACTACAACGCCTTCCACAGCGCGCTCAAGCGCAGTTTCAATCTGGATTGCAAGATTGACGGCGTTCCCTTGCACGGGAACACGGACATCGGGATACTCCGCGCGGTGCTCGCGCGCGAAGGATTGAACAACGGCGAACTCGAAGCCAAGCTCTCAGAGACGCTGGAGCACATGTGTGACGAGGTGGAGAAAAACCGGGGACAGCTGCTGGCAACGGTTTGCCCGGGCATTGTTGAATTGATGGGAAGTTTGCGTGCGAAGAAGAAACTGTTGGGCGTGGCTAGTGGGAACCTGGAACGGATCGGGTGGATGAAAGTCGAGGCGGCCAACTTGCGCGAGTATTTTTCTTTTGGAGCCTTCGCTGACGGACACGAGAAGCGCGAAGATATTTTTCGCAACGGAGTTGCCGAAGTCCGTAGCCGATTGGGGCCGGACGCTACTGTGTGCGTGGTTGGCGACACACCTTCGGATATCAATGCAGCGAAATCGGTCGGAATTCCGGTGATTGCGGTGGCTACGGGGATTTATACGCTGGAGCAATTGACTGAGCATGCACCCGATCTATGCGTGAAAAGCTGCACCGAGTTGCTTATTCCATATCACCCTGCTCAATGATGACTTCTTCCCGCACGATCAGCCGATTGGCAGCCATTTCGCGCACTTTGGCCATCACGCGCGCGACGTGTTCATCGGTATCGATGAAGGTGACGATCAGCGGGAGCTTTCCGCCAACGTCCACCAAACTGGAGCTTTGCACTCGACTGCGTCCGGTGAATCCCGCGACTGCATGAATTACCGTTGCGCCAGCGACATTCTCTTCACGCAAATAGTTCAGTATCTGAATGTGCATCGGGCGACGATGCCACTCGTCGGCTTCATTCAAGTAGATGGAGATCTGTACGGCCATATCGCCCACGATTCTATACCTAGATCGCCCGAGCAATCGCTGCCCCCGCCAGGACGGCGACAAGACAAAGAATATTATTACCGAGAATATTGCCTGCCACGAGCGTCCAGTGTCCTTGCTCAAACAAAGCAAAAGTCTCAAACGCATAGCTCGAAAAGGTGGTGTACGAGCCGCAAAATCCGATGGCCACGAAGAGCCGCCATTTCGGATCGGCCAGGACGCGCTCGGTCGTCCAAATCAAGAAGAAGCCGACGAGCAGGCTGCCAGTGACATTGATGATCAGCGTCCCATAGGGAAAATCAGTGGATAGAAATCTTGCTGAGGCCCGGCTGACAAGATAGCGGAGATTGGCCCCCGCCAGCGCCCCAAGGGACAACCAGAGATAATCTCGCACGATGGAGTTCTCCTGATAGAGAATCGTAGGAGTCATCAGCCTTGAAAAAAGGCGGTTATGGCGAACTCCATCGCCCAATATTCAGAGTCTAACAATATATGTTTGAGAATTTCAGTACAATCTTGATTACCGTGCCTGAGCTGAATTTACAAACCGGATGGCGGTCTGTTTGGATCGCGCTGCTCTTGGCGTTGCTTTTGGGTGGCGGACTGATGCAGGCGGTGGCGCAGTCGCCTGCTCCCATCGCGAAGACAAGCGAAGCCGCGTCTGCGCCGTCGAAGGCGGACATCAAAAAATCCAAGAAGCTTTTTAAGCAAGCGCTGCGTTTGCACGCTGAGGAAGGTAAGCTGCCGGAGGCGTTGAAGGCGCTGGAGGAGAGCACTGAGCTGAATCCAGGTGAGCGCGCATACGCCACCACGCGCGAATACGTTAAACAGGAATTAGTCTCGAAGTACATGGAACGCGGAAACCGGCTGGTGGAACAGAATCGTCGAGTTGAAGCTGTCGCTGAATTCCGTGAGGCGCTGGCGCTGGATCCAACAAACGCCTACGCCGACCAACGCCTTCGCGACAGTTTTGCCGATGCGCCGGCGCAACCAAAGGCCAGGACCATCGATTATGAATATGCGAGTGAACCGGAGCTGAATCCGCGCCCCGGAAAGCAGAATTTCTCTTTTCGCGGCGATTCGCGGCAGTTGTGGCAGAACATAAGCCGCGCATTCGGGATCACGGTGACCTTTGATGACTCATTCTCGTCGCGCCCGGTGCGGTTCGTAATTGACGATCTCGATTTCAACACAGCAGTGCGGCTCGCCCGCAAAGTGACTGAAGGATTCGTAATACCGATTTCGGCAAACGAAATGATTGTCGCGGCAGACAATCAGGACGCCCATCGCAAGCTCGATCGCATGTCACTGCGGAGCTTTTACATTCCTACCGCGGGCAGTCCGCAGGATTTTCAGGAGATCACAAACGTCATCCGCACGTTGCTGGATGTACGCTTCATCTCGGCCAATCCCAGCACCGCGATGCTCACTATCCGTGCGCCCAAGCAATCGCTGGATGCTGCCGCGCAAATCATTGATAACCTGATCGAAGGAAGGCCGCAAGTGCTTCTAGAAGTGCGCGCATTGCAGATGAGTGAGAACATGTCGAGGCAGCTCGGCGTCTCTCTGCCATTGCAATTCAGTATCTTCAACCTCGATACAGAACTGCGAGCACTTGGACCGAACGCCCAGGACCTGATCAACCGATTTAGAGCGGGCACCCTCACTCCCTCGGATCTGGCAGCGGCGCAGGCAGCGCTGGCAGCAAGCCAAAATTCGCCGCTGACAAAGGGCTTCGCAACCTTCGGTGGAGGTATGACGCAGACCGGCGTTGTAATCCCGCCCGCATCGGTAAACTTCAATTACAGCAAAAGTACATTCAATACTCTGCAACATGTGACCTTGCGCGCAGAACAAGGGCATCCGGCGACATTTCGCGTCGGCGACCGTTTTCCAGTGCTCACCGGAACTTTTAGCTCAATCTTGAACATACCGGGAATCCCGCAGAGCTCGCTACAGCCAATCACTCCCTCTTTCGCTTATGAGGACCTGGGAATCACTCTCAAAACTACTCCGCAGATCAACGGCAATTCCGAAGTGACTATGCAGTTGGAGATGCTGATCAGGTCATTGGGAGCAACCCGGGTCAACTCGATTCCAACCATCACAAACCGAGAATACAAAGGGGTAATCACTGTTCGGGACGGAGAAACCTCCGTGCTCGCTGGGTCAATCGATGTGATGGAAACCAAAGCCTTGAGCGGTATGCCCTGGCTTTCACGCATTCCCGGGCTGGGTAAGGCAGTCAGCACTACTGACAAGCAGGCATCGAGAAATGAGATCTTGTTGCTGGTGACTCCACACGTCCTAAACGCCAAGCGGGACAAAGCCGCAAAGACGGAAACCTATCTCGACGGCAACTAACTACTTCTTTGCGGACTGCTTCTTTGCCGACTGGGTGGCTTCAAAATCAATCATCGCCTTGAGCTGCTCTATCGGCGTATTCGCGATGCTCTGCACTTTGCGGCCGTTTATGAACAGCGTCGGCGTTCCGGAAACGCCTACTTCTTTTCCCAGATCCATTGATTTCTCGATCCGAGCAGCAGTGCCAGGTTGCGTCGAACAAGCGCTGGCCTTAGCAGCATCGACGCCTGCAGCCGTCGCAAGAGACTTGAACTTCTCATCTGCAGTTGCTTCGGTGATGTCGGACTGGGCGTCATAAACACTATTGATGAACTTCCAGAATGCGCCCTGGTTCTGCTGGGCAACACAATCGGCGTATTCAGCAGCCTTCTTCGCCCAAGGATGCATGGGCAGCGGGAACGCCTGGAATATCAACTTTGCATTCGCACTTTCGGCGATCAACTTGTCGATGATTGGTTGCGCGGTCTTGCAGTAGGGACATTGCAGATCGCTGAACTCGACCAGGGTAACAGGCGCGTTCTGTGCGCCGCGAGAGGGTCCCCCGACTTCCGCATCGAGCTTGGTCCGAGCCGAAGCAAACGGATCAGCGCCGAATGGAATCACCTCGCCAACCATGGCGAATTGCCCTCCGGGCACCACATAAAATTGGGTCGCCTGTGGCTGCCCGCCAATGGTCACCAAGACGCGCGCAATACCCGGAATCTCGGAAGGAGAGATGTCCACGACCTTCCATGTGACCGCCGGGTTGTAACCGAACATCCGCCTCATGAAGGAATCCACGACGGCGTTGGTCGGCAGCGAGGAATCCGGGGTTTCCGCTGTTTTGGCAACCGCAACCTTCGCGGGCGGCTTCGCGGCAGGCGAAGCTTTAGCTTTTGGCGTCGTGCCCTGCTGGGCAGCAGCCACGAACGAAAAAAGCAAAAGCGAGCTGGCAAGAGTTACAACTTTAGAGATACGAACTTTCATATTTGATTAGACTTCTTCATATCGGGCGGCGACGGGAAACCGTCTGCCAACACCGAATGCTTTCTCTGTGATCTTCAGGCCGGGAGGCGCTTGGTTACGCTTGTATTCACTGCGTTCGATCATGCGCACGATTTTCAGCACCAACTCTTTGTTGAAGCCGCGCTCCGCCGCAATCTGTTTCACAGTCTTTAAATCTTCGACATAATCTTCAAGGATCACATCTAGAACTTCATAGGGCGGAAGCGAGTCGCTGTCCTTCTGATTCGGGCGGAGCTCAGCTGAGGGCGGTTTTTCGATGGTGGAAACCGGAATGATCGTCCCGTTCCGGTTCACGTACTTGCTGAGCTCATAGACCATGGTCTTAGGGACGTCAGAGATAACGCACATGGCGCCCGCTAGATCTCCGTACAAGGTGCAATAGCCCACCGCAATCTCTGACTTGTTACCAGTGGCGAGCACCAGCGAATTCATCTTGTTCGACAACGCCATGAGGATGCCGCAGCGAATGCGCGACTGCATGTTCTCTTCCGTGACATCTTCAAGTTTTCCGTTGAACACTTCGGACATTGTGTTGCGGAAGACGGAAAACATATCGGTTATTGGAACCACTTCAAAGCGAATACCAAGATTGGCGGCCAGCTCGCGTGCGTCTTCGACACTTCCCTGGGATGAATATGGACCGGGCATGCCGATACCCACGACGTTGTCCTTCCCCAGCGCATCCACTGCGATGGACGCAACCAGCGCGGAATCGATGCCGCCGCTGAGGCCAATCAACACTCGCGAGAAGCCACACTTGCAGACATAATCACGAGTACCGAGGACCAGCGCCTGGTATGCGCTCGCCTCGCGACTAGTAATAGGTTCGCGAAAGTCGCCTTGGAGAGTCTCGGAATCAAAATAAATCAAGTCTTCTTCGAACGACTTTGCTCGCGCCACCACGTTTCCATCGGGGCCAATCACCAGGCTGGTGCCGTCGAAAACGACGCTGTCATTGCCGCCGACTTGATTGACCATCAGCACCGGCATGCGATTGTTGACGGCGATGGCGGCGAGCATCTGCTCTCTTACCTGGAATTTTCCGACTTGAAATGGCGACGCCGAAATGTTCAGAATGAAGTCGGCGCCAGCGCGGACAAGTTCTTCGACGGGATCGACGCTGTAAAGCCGATGCGCCCAGAAGGTCTTATCGTTCCACGCATCTTCACAGATCGTGAGCGCCAATTTGCGGGCGCCGAACGATAGTATCTCCTGCTTTTTTGCGGGAGCGAAGTTGCGCTGCTCGTCGAAGACATCGTAGGTGGGCAGCAACATCTTGGATTGAATGAACTGAACTTTGCCGTCTTTGAGGAAGCCAGCGGAATTCATGACCGACTTCCCTGTCCCGACTTCGGCCTGAGTGACAAACCCGCAGATCACGGCGATGCCAACTGTGTCTTTTGCAATCTTTTCGATTGTCTCCTGGCTTCGGGCAACGAAGTCGGGACGCTCGACCATGTCCCGGGCGGGATAGCCGCAGACTGACATTTCGGGAAAGATGATGAGGTCAGCGCCCGCTTTCCGGGCCCGTTGAGAGAAATCTACGATCTTTGAGGCATTGCCGGAAAAATCACCGACAGTAGGATTGATCTGGCCCAAGGCAATCTTCACACATCCAGTGTAAAGCCGGAGAGACTTTGCAGCAAAGGCTCAGTCGCGTTCGGCTAACATCTGCACGCCCGGCCCCATTGGATTCGAGCCCGGAGGACCCGGAGGTACTGGTGGCGTAGTTTGCGAGGGATCGCGCGGCAGTGGAGTGCTCGCCGGCATCGTCACCGGGCCGCGAGAGGGGTCGCGCTGTGAGTCGTCGATAGGTTCTCCGGGTCGGCGTAGAGTCGGTGCGCCTGCCGGTCGAGGCTTGGATGCGTCCTTGTCCGCGGCGGCGGCTTGCACCGGCTTTTGCGAGGGATCATCGATAACGACTTCGCGTTGAGTCTTCACGATCTTTTGCCCGTCGACAGTCATCGTCTTGACCTGGACAACCTCATCGCCGACGAAACGAATGAATTCGACATCCTGAGGCGGGGCGCCGAAGAGCCATTCTTCATAATCCTGATTGCCTTCCCGATCGCGGATGCGTTGGGGAGGGCGCCCCTTGGCGTAGGTGACCATCTCCTTGTTCATGCCAACAAGGACTTTGTGATCGCGAATTGCATTGCGAACATTTTCCGGCAGCGTCTCGGTATAGGCCTGCGCAGCAGACTTCACGGTGAAGTCGAGCACCGGCTTCACATATTCCTTTATCTCGTTCAAGCTGATCTCGGGGATGTAGTCCTTGAACTGAAGGACGAGATATGAACCCTTTGCAACGATCTCGTTGGGATTCTGCGCGACGGGTGTAGTCATGCCACCGCTGCCGCCTACCTGTATCCGCTGGTACCACTTCGATTTCTTCTTCGGGCCGCCATTGATCTCAAACCAGATGTCCTTGCCTTTGAAGTCGACGTTCGTGATCTGCGCACGTTCGCCGGGTTTGGCCGCTAGACCGTACTTGGCCAAAAGCGCACGTAGTTCTCCGGGTTCGGGCGCCAGTTCGCCATTGGTGTTTATCGTGAGGCCTTTTTCGCCCATGGGGAAAGGCTTGCGCACCCAAACGTATTCTGAGCTCAGTAGGCGGATGATCTCGATGCGGGTCTTATTCGATAGGGGGGGAGTTTTCGGGTCGTTGGAGCCTGCGAAAGCAGACAATATCAGGGCCGATGCGATCGAGCCAAGTAGAAGGAGTCGGGATAGCGGAGCGAAAGTCATGTTGCACCAGGGGCGAGTAGCTGGAACTGTCCATCATTGTCCGGATCGCTCAGAATTGCAAGTTCCTGGATCCAGTAAATTTTTGCCTTCCATGTTGGATGCGAGTGCGGAATTGCCTGATATCTGGTCGGAAACCCGGGTGGGTATAAATAGAACCAGCAACAATATCCCTAGCAGAATCACCGCCGTTCCGGTGGCGCTGGCTTCAATACCGTAATCGCCGCCGGTCAGCCAAACAGGGCCCAGAGCAGTGCCATGAACGACGACGGCAAAATTGGTGATCCCGCTTACCGGAAGGCCGAAGAGCGTTCCCAAGCTGAAATTCCAGCCGAAGTGAAGTCCAAACGGCATCCAGAGAGAGCGGGTCCGCAAGTAAGCGATGGAGAAAAATACCCCTACCAGAGCCGTATTGGCCGCGCCCAGCAGAGTGGCATGTGGGTTCCGGAGATGCACCGCACCGAAAAGAACCGACAGTACGGTGATTGCGCTCGTCCCGAACGGCATTCTGACGAAATGATCAAGGCCTGCTAAACCGTCCGCGAGTCTCTGAAATGGATACCCGCGAAAAGCAACTTCCTCCAACATCGCCGCCGTAGCAAGAACCCACACGACCAAGAGCGCTGGAGGAATTGTGCGTCCAGAAAGTTCGAGTTTGAAACTAAGGTCGCCAAAAGCACCCAACCCGATCACGGCTATGGTGACCAACCCGAACCCAATCAGCAGACCAGTGGCGACGTCTTTGAGCCGTGGGCCGCGAGTGCCTAGACCTTGTGCGGCCAGAGGATTCTCATGCACGCGATCAAGAAATTTGACCATCAGGCTGAAGGCAATGAGAAGCAGGGTGAGATGCATGGGCCGGAACAAAGCCTCAAATCTCAGGCTGTAGGAATGGACAAAAGTAGCGGCAAATCTCCCGGCCAGCATTTCCGTAACAATGAAAGCGAAGGCGGCGATCAGAAAGCGCCAACCGTTGCGGAGACGGCCATCTGGTGAGATGAACAGATTCAAACTTGTAACCTGCGCTTTAGTATGCAACTTGGGCTATTCGACTTGGACCATTCGACCTGGGCTATTCGACTTTGACCGAGAGTCCTTTGCTCGCAAGCTTGAAGGGCAATATTTGTCCACCATTTGCAGTGAGCACATCAGAGACCCGCTGCCTAGACTCTGGTTCGACGAGGAAGATAGCACAGCCCCCGCCACCGGCCCCGCAAACTTTCGCAGCGCGTGCGCCATTCTTTGTCGCCGCCGATACAAGCTTTTCAATAAGCGGAGTGGTAATGCCCGGGGCGTTGGTCTTGCGCAGCTTCCATTCTTCGCGGAGCAGGCGCGCCACCTCAATCCAATCTGACTTCAACAGAGCCGATCGCATCGCCTGTGCGATGTCGCTGATATTTTCGAAATTGCGGAAGATGCGCTTGTCGCCGTTAATGTGTGTTTTGAAGACTTCCCAATTGTTTATGCCGGATTGTCGCGGCGCTCCTGTGTATACCAGGACAAAGCGCGAGTCGACCTCCTGTGCTGGAACCGGGAGAGACTCGCGGTGAATGCCATCCGCGGACAGATGTATCGCGCTCACGCCTCCGTACAATGCAGGGTAATAGTCCTGGCATCCGGTGGGAACTTTTATCAATTGCGCTTCAACATTCTGCGCGATGACTCGAATCTCTTCCTTCGACAGCTTGCGTCCGACAAAACGAGCCAGGGCCGCGGTAGTAGCGATCATCAAGGCCGACGAGCCGGAAATGCCAGCTCCTGCGGGAGAATCGGAATGCGTCTCTAAAGAAAGGCCGGTTGTGCCTTCGGTTAGGAAAAAGCGGCAGAGATATCCTGCAAGTGGATGTTTGTAGCTGCGGGCTTTCAATAGTGCGGAAGTACTGGCAAATCGATCTTGCTTACCGGTGTCGAGCGAACGCAGGTGAATCTCACCAGATCTATTCGGAGTGATTCGGCAAGAGGTCATCACATCCAGCGCAAAGTTCACTGTCACCGCGCCGGGATGAAACAAGTACAAGGGCCAGAGGTCGAGGGTTCCGCCGGCGAGGTCCACGCGACACGATGCGCGCGCAAGAATACTTTTGGGTCTTGATGTCATTTGCGAATTGGATTTGATTTGATGGGGCTACTGCTCAGAAAAGAATTGGCCCATGTGGCGGAACTTCTCATACCTGCGTTCAACCAGTTGGGCAATAGACTGGGCCTTCAACTCGGCCAGATGCTTCGAAAGCGAATTATCGAGCAATGCCGACGCCCGATCATGATCATTGTGCGCGCCGCCATCGGGTTCCGGCACGACATCATCGATCATCTTCAACTCCCGCAAATCGCGAGCGGTGATCTTTAGAGCCTGGGCGGCAGTTTCCTTCTTGGAAGGGTCGCGCCACATGATGGACGCGCATCCCTCGGGCGAGATCACGGAGTAAACCGAGTTTTCCATCATCAGCACGCGATCTGCGACAGCAATCGCCAGCGCGCCGCCGCTTCCGCCTTCACCAGTGATAGTGGCGATGATGGGGACCCGGAGCCGCGCCATTTCGCGCAAGTTGCGCGCAATCGCTTCCGCTTGTCCGCGCTCTTCAGCGCCGAGTCCGGGGTATGCGCCGGGAGTATCCACAAACGTGAATATCGGACGGCCGAATTTTTCCGCCATTTCCATCGCGCGTAGAGCCTTGCGATAACCTTCAGGATTCGGCATCCCGAAATTGCGATACACCTTCTGCTTGGTGTCGCGGGCCTTCTGGTGTCCGATGACGAGTACTTCGTCGCCGTGGAAACGGGCCATTCCGCAGATGATGGCAGGATCGTCCCCGAATGCGCGGTCGCCGTGGACCTCGCTCCAATCGGTGAAAATGCGTTCGAGGTAATCGAGCGTGTAGGGGCGTTGGGGATGCCGGGCCAATTCAGTCCTCTGCCACGCGCTCATGCCGCTTTGGACTTGCGCGCGCAGCGCGTTCACCTTCTCATGCAATAGATGCAGCTGTTCGAGCGCACTCTTGTTGTCGCCCGCAAGCGACTCCAAATGCTCGATCTGCTTTTCCAGTGATTCCAGATTTTGTTGCTGCTTGGAAGGTGAGTCCATAGGTTCTTGCAATTAATCGATCACGCGAACACTGCCACGCCCACAGAGTTCTTCTACACGTCCAATGAAAGCGCGATCAGCTTGGACATTATAGCCTTCCGCCTCCAGCACCACCATGAAGTCACGCGGACGTTCCAAATCAAACAACACCTTAGCCGGGCCTTTGCGGTCGACACACAATGATTGCAATGCATCAATCGTCTGCTCCGTTGCGGCATCCAGCGGCACACGGATGCGTATCGACTTCGGCAGTTTCGGCTGGGCTTCTTCTAATGGAGTGATCTGACTCAGCGCAAGTTTCGCGTTGGCACCCTCTTCCACACGCACCGATGCGCGCACCAAGACGGGGACTTCCAGCTTCAATTTTTCCGAAAGCTTTTTGTACGCTTCCGGAAAGACCAGCACATCCACCTTACCGGTCATGTCTTCAAGCGCAGCCTGCGCATACAAGTCGCCTTTTTTAGATTTCAAGACGCGCACGCCGGTGAGCACGCCGCCGGCATTGATTTCATCTTTACCGGTTCCCTGCTTCATGTCGCAGATGGCGCGAGTGTCCAGCGCGTTGAAATCGGCCAGTTTGTCTGCGTATTTCTCCATCGGATGCCCCGTGATAAAGAATCCGAGTATCTCTTTTTCAGCCGAGAGCCGTTGATGCTCGTCCCAATCCGGCACATTGGGAAGTTTCTCCGGTGCAGGCGCGGCTTCATCTTGCTTGAATACGCCGAACAATCCGTGTTGTCCTGATTCCGCATCGCGTTGCGCCTTTTGGCCGCCTTCAATGGCGCGATCCACTACGGCCATGAGCTGTGCGCGAGTTCCCAAAGCATCCATGGCACCGCTCTTAATCAGCGACTCCAGGACACGCTTGTTCAGTAAGCGCAGATCCACGGCTTCAGCGAATTCGAAAAATGAACTGAACTTGCCCAGCTTCTTGCGCGCGGCCACGATGGATTCAATCGCATTGTGCCCAACGTTCTTGACGGCCGCTAATCCGAAGCGGATCGCGTTCTCGTGCGGGGTGAAGTTCGCGTCGCTGACGTTGATATCTGGCGGTTCCACCGCAATACCCATCTCGCGACATTCGTTAATGTACTTCACCACGTCGTCTGTGCTGCCAGTGACTGACGTCAGTAACGCGGCCATGAATTCCAGGGGATAATGCGTCTTCAGATACGCCGTTTGGTATGCGAGCAGGGCGTAAGCCGCCGAGTGCGACTTGTTGAATCCGTATCCGGCGAACTGTTCCATCAGGTCGAAGATCTTTACGACCTTCTTTTCATTGAAGCCGCGCTCTTTCGCGCCGCTGACAAAGCGCTGACGCTGCTTTGCCATCTCCTCGGCGTCTTTCTTTCCCATCGCACGGCGGAGGATATCGGCTTCCCCGAGCGAGTATCCGGCCAGCGTGTTCGCAATCTGCATCACCTGTTCCTGATACACGATCACACCCAGAGTCTCTTTCAATAACTGTTCCAACTCGGGCAGCTCGTAGTCCACTTTCTTGCGGCCCCATTTGCGATCGATGAAATCGTCGATCATGCCGCCCTGGATCGGACCCGGGCGATATAACGCGTTCAACGCCGTGAGGTCTTCGACTGCCGTGGGATGATATCGGCGCAGGACATCGCGCATGCCGCTGGATTCAAACTGGAAGACTCCGGAGGTCAATCCCTTAAAGAAGACTTTCTTGTAAGTTTCTTCGTCGTCGAGGGGGATGGTGCTCAGGTCGAGCGCGGTCCCACGTTGCGCGATCAACTTCAGGGCGTCGTCGAGAATCGTCAGCGTCGTCAGCCCGAGGAAGTCCATCTTCAGCAGGCCGATCT
>JAOAPL010000168.1 GCA_025462925.1 Acidobacteriaceae bacterium | reverse complement strand
AAGCGGCTTTGGGCACTATGACCTTCGGCGACGAGTGGGGATGGGGATCACCAAAGGCTGAAGCGGAGAAAGTCTATGAGACCTACCGCGAGGCAGGCGGAAACTTCATTGACACAGCGAACTTCTATACCGGCGGCACGAGCGAGAAATTCGTGGGTGAGTTCATTCGGGGACATCGCGAGAGCGTCGTTTTGGCCACGAAATACTCCAACGCTGCGCCAGGCAATGATCCGAATGCGGCGGGCAATCACCGCAAGAGCATGATGCAAGCATTGGAAGCCAGTTTGAGACGACTGCAAACCGACTACATCGACCTGTACTGGGTGCACATCTGGGATGGGATCACACCTGTGGAAGAAGTCATGCGCGGACTCGACGATCTCGTTCGCCAGGGAAAGATTCTGTACGTCGGCATCTCGGACGCTCCCGCCTGGTGGGTCGCCCAGGCAAATACTCTGGCGGAGCTTCGAGGCTGGACACAGTTCACGGGGTTGCAGATCGAGTACAGCCTGATTGAGCGAACGGTCGAGCGTGAACTAATTCCCATGGCGAAAGCTTTGAACCTGGGAGTTCTAGCTTGGTCTCCCCTGGCGCGCGGCGTGCTGACCGGAAAGTATCACGGCGAAGGCAAAGCTGACGGCGGGCGGATGACCAATGAGGGGATGAAAGACTTTCTTCCTGAGGAACAGCGCGCGGCGCCGATCATCTCGGCTGTGAAGTCGGTCTCCGAACAGACCGGTCACAGCATGGCGCAAGTCGCACTCGCCTGGTTGCGCCATCAAACGGTGCCAGTAATCCCGATCATTGGAGCGCGGAAGGTATCTCAACTCCAGGACAATCTCGCCAGTTTGGATCTGGAACTCTCCGCCGAACAATTGAAATCCCTCGATAGAGCAAGCCGAATCGAACTTGGATTCCCCCAGAGTATTTACGAGAGAGAAATGGTTCGTGCAATTAGGTATGGCGGCTTGTGGGATCGCTTGCTGCTCTAAGTGCGGCACTTCAAGCAGAATAGTGATGCAGGTGCCGGCGTTTGAGCTTCCCCGCGGGATTTCCTCCCTCTACCACCGCCACAGCGGCGGAACGAGTAGATACTAGAACCGGACACATACGTGCTAATAGAACCGGGCATCTCGATGTGCTAACAACAACTTACGAGTTTACTATTGACATATGTCCAGATATGTGATACCGTTGCGCGTGTTATCTTGAACAAACCTCGCTGATCTCTCCCGCCACTCCAGCCTTAACTCTCGGCCCTTCGATCTCTTGCACACTCTTTGTCGTCTCCACAAAAGTCAACTCCTTTTGCAATCAAGCAAATCCAAAATCTTTTCGCAGAACACCCGGGGCATCGGGCCAAGTCAACGAAACACTGTACAAACCGGGATGCCTGTCGGCGTCATCTTAGGTGGCGATGACACTCACCGCGGCCCTTGAATTAGCGGGTTTCGCTGCCGCTGAGCTGGAAGGACCTTCGAGCGTGCCGATATCCCTGCGGCTCGTCGGAGCGAAATCTATCAACTCGCGATAGGTCTGTTGCACATAGGCGAGTTCGTTTTCGGATCGCATCGCCAATGCGAGATGGAGAATCTGGAGGACGAGATGAATCCGAGTGGAATAAATATGTCAGACACTCGCAAGGAAACCGATAGCCTCGGTGAGGTCGACGTACCGGCCGATAAACTGTGGGGCGCGCAGACTCAGCGCTCGCTTGAGCACTTCAGCATCGGCAAGGATTTGATTCCCCGGGAAATGATCACCGCCTACGCCACCTTAAAGAAAGCCGCCGCCAATGCCAACTATGCCGGCAAGCGGCTCGACGATAAGCGCCACAAGTTAATCGTTCAAGTCTGCGACGAGATCCTCGCGGGTCAGCATCACGACATGTTCCCCCTGCATGTGTGGATGACGGGCAGCGGCACGCAGTTCAACATGAACGTGAACGAGGTGATCTCCAACCGGTGCTGCCAACTCGCCGGTACGCCGCTCGGGAGCAAGACGCCGGTTCACCCCAACGACCACGTCAACATGGCCCAGTCCTCCAACGACACTTTTCCCTCCGCAATGAACATCGCGGCGGCGGTCAATGTGAAGCAGCGGCTTATCCCGGCGGTGAAGGCTCTGCACGATGCGATTGCTGCGAAGGTCGAGAACTGGAAGGACATCGTCAAGATCGGCCGCACTCATATGCAGGACGCTACACCACTCACACTCGGGCAAGAATGGTCGGGCTATGAGGGCGTGCTCGCGGACGATCTCAATCGGATTGAAGATGCGCTGAAGGGTGTGTACCGTCTCGCGCTCGGCGGCACGGCGGTGGGCACGGGCATCAACTCGGCGCCCGGCTTCGGTGAGGCAGCTGCGGCCGAGATCGCCAAGCTCACAGGCCTGCCGTTCGTCAGCGCGCCGAACAAGTTCACGGTGCAGGGAGCTCACGACGCTCAGGTACAGCTCTCCGGCACACTGCGCACGCTGGCCGTGTCACTCTACAAGATCGCCAACGACATCCGACTCATGTCCTGCGGCCCGCGAGCGGGCTTCGCCGAACTGCAGATTCCGGAGAACGAACCAGGCTCGTCGATCATGCCGGGCAAGGTAAACCCGACCCAGGCCGAGGCACTAACGATGATCGCCGTCCAAGTGATGGCGAATGACGTTGCGGTGGGCTTCGGCGGCGCCAGTGGCTACCTGGAGATGAACGTCTACAAGCCCCTGATCATCTACAACGTTACGCACTCCATCACGCTCATGACCGACGGCTGCACGAACTTCCGCACGTTCCTGGTCGAGGGGACAAAGCCCAATTTGAAGAAGATCAACGAATACGTCGAGCGTTCGCTGATGCTAGTGACGGCGCTCTCGCCGGTGATCGGCTACGACAAGGCATCGAAGATTGCGCACTACGCCATGGACAACGACCTTACGCTGAAGCAAGCCGCGCTGAAGCTAGGCTTCGTGACAGAAGCCGAATTCGATCGCGTTGTCGATCCGAGAAAAATGGTCAAACCCTACGTGGCGACGGCAGCCGCTAAATGACCAACGAGAGAAATACTATGACCATAGCCATTCCCTCCACAAACCATCCTGATGTCGTTCTTGTCGGTGCGGGCATCATGAGCGCCACGCTGGCAGTGATCTTAAAAGAACTCGATCCCAGCCTGAAAATAGAGATCTTCGAAGTACTGGGCAGCGAAGCGCAGGAAAGTTCAAATGCATGGAACAACGCGGGCACCGGCCATGCGGCACTCTGCGAGTTGAACTACACTCCACAGAAAAAAGACGGCAGTATCGACATTTCAAAGGCTCTGCAGGTGAACACCGAGTTCGATCTTTCCCGTCAATTCTGGGCCTATTTGGTGAAGAAGGGAGCGATCAAAGACCCGCAGTCCTTTATTCATCCGGTACCTCACTTTAGTTTTGTGCGTGGAGCGGAGAATGTCACGTTTCTGAAAAAACGCTGCGAGGCTCTCTCTGCCAATCCCTGTTATCACGGGATGGAATATTCCGATGACAAGAAGCAGATTGAGAAGTGGATCCCACTGGTCATGGAAGGCCGTGATCCAAGTGAAAAAACTGCGGCGACTCGAATGGTGACCGGGACTGACGTGGACTATGGCGCCCTCACCAAGGACCTTCTCGATTCCCTAAAGGGCAAGGAAGGATTTTCAATCCACTTTTTCAATCGCGTGCAAGATCTGCGCCGCGATGGGGACCTATGGAGTGTGCGGATTAGGGATGAAAAAGGCGGCGAACATCGGGATATCCAAGCTAAGTTCGTTTTCATCGGCGCTGGCGGCGGATCGCTGCCACTGTTGCAAAAATCCGAGATTCCCGAGGGGCGAGGGTACGCCGGGTTTCCGGTGAGTGGGGTTTGGCTTCGCTGCGACGATCCCAAGGTCTCTTCCCGCCACAATGCCAAGGTGTACGGTAAAGCCTCAGTGGGATCACCTCCGATGTCCGTGCCCCATCTCGACACTCGCCACATCGAAGGAAAAGTTTCTTTGCTTTTCGGCCCTTATGCGGGGTTTTCGACAAAGTTTCTCAAGCATGGATCCTATCTCGATCTCTTCGGCTCTATCGATCCTGAAAATTTACTGCCGCTGATGGCTGTTGGCAAGGATAACCTGGCTCTCGAAGAATATCTGATAGGCCAAGTTCTCGAGTCCCCGGAGAAGCGGTTCGCCGCGCTCCGCCAGTTCTTTCCTAACGCAAAGCAAGAGGATTGGAGGGTCGAAGTAGCGGGACAGCGCGTGCAGATCATCAAAAAAGACCCAACACACGGCGGCATCTTGGAATTTGGCACCGAGCTTGTCATCGCATCCGACCATTCCGTCGTTGCGATGCTGGGTGCCTCGCCCGGTGCTTCGACTGCGGTGTGGATCATGCTTCAAGTCATTGAGCGCAGCTTCGCAGAAAAACTGAAGACTGGAGGATGGTCGGCCAAGCTAAAGGAAATTATTCCTTCCTACGGTCAATCTCTCATCGAGAATGCGGCCTTGTGTCAGCGGGTGCGGGCCGACACGGCAGCCGTATTGCACATCAACAATATCAAGGAGATTGGGCAAATCAAGGAGATGGGACGATGATCCGAGCTTATCGCCTCTACACTGGTTCTGACGGAAACTCGCATGTGGTGCGTGGTAGCGTAAGTGAAAGTAAACTGGTCGAAGCGCAGTCCATCGTCTTCAAGGAAACACCGGCACATTCATCCTTCGAGTGGCACAACGATCCTATCCCTCAATACGTCATCACCTTGGCCGGTGTGCTCGAATTTACAACCGTAGGCGGCGAGACATTCACGATTCATCCGGGTGACGTCCTGCTGGCAGTGGATCACACCGGCTCAGGGCATAAGTGGCGTTTGGTCAATGACGAGCCATGGAAGCGGGCTTACGTGGTCTTCAAGCAAGGCGCGGATACTCGTTTCATACCGGATCCGACATGAGGTTGCTTTATGGATCCTATTGGAATTAACGGCGCCAACCTCCAAAAGGCGATCTCCTGTAGTTGTGAATACGCAACACGGTCTATTCGTATTTTGTCGGGGCAGCCAGCAAATAGAACCGACCCCGCAATAGTCGCTTGCTAAGAATCTCCGACGTCTGACTCTGCGCATGTTCGGGAACTGAAGAGCCCGGAGGCTCCGACGAAACGTGTACGATATGCGCGAGGCCTCCACAAGCGAAGACGAGAATGTTCCAGACGATCCTTCAAGCTTTGGTCCCTGTGGTTTTCGTCGCCGGACTCGGTTGGCTCGTTGGCCGGCTCGGCGTGCTCGACCCTCAGCGCATACGTTCCATCACCACATTTATCGTCACCGTCGCTCTACCGGCAGCTTTGTTCGTCGGAGTGTTCAGCTTCTCGCCAAGCCAACTCGAGAATGGCCGCTACCTTTTGACCCTGGCGGTTGCGCTGATGGGGCCGTGGGCCGTGGGCTTTGGTCTTGCTCGCATAGCATTCCGCCGCACTACGCCATCCGCAGGCATGCTTGCAATGAATGCCAGCTTTCCAGACTTGGCATACTTTGGCCTGCCTGTACTGACCGCAGTGATCGGCTCACAAGGTTTGCTTCCGATCATCGTCGGCAATCTCGTCGTCAGCGTGTTGATGGTCCCAATAACGATTCTCCTCCTCGGAGCGACTGACGGAACAAAGCACAAGTCACTCCTCGACAACCTCAAATCAACGGTAACGAAGCCCTTGGTATGGGCGCCGGTCTTAGGCGCCATCTTGGTGCTCTTCGGAGTGAAATTGCCGCCGCTCGCAGAGGCATCGGTCAAGCTGATTGGAGGAACGGCTGGCGGCACAGCGCTCTTCGCTCTGGGCGTCATGCTGAGTGGCTTGACCCCGCGTCTCGATAAAATGGCCATCAGTGTCGTTTTACTGAAAAACTTCGTTCAGCCTGCGCTGGCACTCGCGCTAGCCCTGGCGTTCCACTTTTCAGGAGTCCTTTCGAAGGGCGTTGTTCTCGCCGCCGCTTGTCCTTGTGCCACCGCGAGCGCCATGTTGGCGTCCACCTACAGCATCGATGAGCAGCCAACCACTTCGGCTGTCGTTTTGAGCAACATCGCAGGCGTGCTCACAATGGCGCTGTGGATCTACGTCGTAGAGAAAATCTGGGCGTGACGTAACTCGGATTGTGAGGACCTCGTATGACGTTGGAGGAGCGCTCCGATCTTGTCCTGGACGTCGCCCGAGTTCTATACGTCAACGGTCAATCCACGGACGAGACTTTGGCTGCGGCCGAGCGGTTCGGCGACACTCTCGGACTGCGCGCCAAGATTATGCCGCACTGGGGAGAGCTGCAACTTCAGGCCGAGGATAGGGACGCCAGACTAATCTCCGCAGTGGCGGCCGATCCCACCGGCGTGAACATGGATCGCGTGACTTCCACTATGCGGGCAATAGAGGAACTCAGTGCCGGTCGGCTTGCGCCAGCCGCCGCAATGCAGGCGATCAACTCGATCTCACAGGCGCCGCCGACGCCGACATGGCTGTTCACGCTGGCGGCTGCGGCGGGTGCTGTGGCGTTAGCGGTGACCTTCGGCGTCCAACATCTAGCCGCGGCGGTGCTCATATTCGTGAGCGCGGGGGCCGGTGCCATTCTGCGCCGCAGCTTGGCCCAGTACAGCGCAAACATCTTCCTGCAACCATTCTGCGCGGCGTTGCTCGCCGGCGTTATCGGCGCGCTGGCGGTTCGGTACCAGTTAAGTTCGTCACTGCGCCTTGTCGCGGTCTGCCCATGCATGGTCCTGGTGCCGGGGCCGCATGTGCTCAATGGCGCGTTGGACCTCATCAGGGGCCGCATCCATCTCGGCGCCGCCCGCCTGATCTTTGCGGGGCTCGTGATTGTGGCGATCTCGACGGGACTGGTGCTTGGACTCGCCCTCCTGGGCGTCTCCTTTCCGCTAGACCCGGCCAGCAGGGCCGTGCCCCTGTGGGTCGACACGATCGCCGCTGGCGTCGCTGTTTTCGCTTACAGCATCTTCTTCTCCATGCCGCTCCACATGCTGGCTTGGCCGGTGGCAGTCGGCATGCTAGCCCATGCTCTAAGGTGGGGTGCTCTTACCGTGCTTGGCTGCAGCGCCGCGACCGGCGCCTTGGTGGCTTGTCTTATCGTCGGGCTGATCCTCACGCCGGTCTCGCGCCGGTGGCACATGCCATTTGCGGCCATCGGCTTCGCGTCTGTAGTGTCGATGATGCCCGGGGTCTTCCTATTCAGAATGGCGAGCGGCCTCGTACAACTTGCCGACGGCTCGCATACAACGTTGGAGCTCATAAGCGCGACAATCGCCGACGGCATGACCGCCATCGCTATCATTCTAGCGATGAGCTTCGGCCTCACCGTTCCAAAATTGGTCATTGATTACCTGAGCGCAGAGGCGAAGTCTTGAGGGGCGAAGGAATATGCGGATGTCCACTTCAGATTCCGGCGCAACGCATCCTTGGAATTACCCATCGGATGACCTCTCGGGGCTGTCGCGATTGGAGAGGCGGCTTCCGAGTCTGCTCATGGACGGCCGACAGCTGCGTTTGTTGTTTCTATTGTGGTCCGGACTCTATGTCTTTGTATTTCCGGTCCATTCCCAGACTGCGCAACACGAACCACTCCCCGGCCCGGACAGCCACGAAACGGGTCAGGGCCCGCACGGTCACCTCTTCGGGAACTGGGGCGGCGAGCGGACACACCTGCTGGAACGCGGTGTGGAATTCGATTTTCAGTACGTCAGCGATTCCCTCTGGAACATCAAGAGTGAGCAGAAAGAGCGATTTGCGAGTTGGAACAGATTCCGGGGAACGGTGGACATCGATTTTGGCGCGCTGACCGGTCAGCAGGGATTGTATTTCCATGCGACAGCGCTCTGGCAGGGCGGCGGCAATCTGGGAACATATCTGGGCCTCCTGACCAGTCCCAGTGGGATGTCCAGCGCGAATACATGTCGCCTCGATTCATGGTGGATCGAGAAACGATGGCTGGATGAACGTATCACTGCACGCGCGGGCCAGTTCGCAGGTCAAGATTTCTACGGAGCTCAGCACTATGCGGCGTCCTTCATCTTCGAGCCGATGGGATACGCGCTGGGCAATTTATTCACGACCTTCGAGTCGTTCGATCCTCCCTCCACGCCGGCGATGGAGATTCGCGTTGTGCCCATCCCCAACGTTTATGTCAAATCGATGGTGCTGGCAGGGGACAGGTCGCCTTTCTCGCATAATCAAACCGGATTCGTTCCCCAGTTCCGGGGAACTCCGGTGAGTGTTTCCGAGATCGGGTTTACTCCGGGCAAGGAGGCATCGTCTGTCCGGGCCTTTGACAACGTCGAAGGCCGAAAGGGATATTCCGGCCTCTATCAGTTTGGCGCCTCCTACAATCCCGGAAAGTTTGCCGCACTGGTGGGCACAACACCTCGCTCGGGGAATTACCTCTTGTACTGGATGGCGAGCCAGGCGCTCTGGCGCGTGGACCCGAAAGAAGCAAAGGGTTTGGATGCAACCTTTGCGTACGATTGGAGTCCTCCCAGCGTCAATCGCAACTACACACTGCTGACGGCGGGACTGCGCTTTAATGAACCACTTCCTCTGGGCATTCACAACACGATGTCGTTGGGTTATGTGCGAAACAGCCTTAGCCGAGACGTCCTCCCTCCTGGAATGGCTTCTTGGAAGACCGAGCAGGGCGTTGAGTTCAACGCTCTGTTGGACGTTGCACCAATGCTCCTTTTGCAGCCGGTGATCCAGTATTACGCCAACGTGGGCGGAGGCAC
>JAOAPL010000132.1 GCA_025462925.1 Acidobacteriaceae bacterium | reverse complement strand
CCCTGCGGGTGCTCTGGAGCTGGGGCAATCCATCACCCCATGAATTCTAAATTCGCGCTTTTGCTATCGCTCAGTGTGGAATCATCACAGTCCGGCTTCGATGCGCGAGCGGGGATCGAGATAATCGCGCAGGGCGTCGCCGATGAAGTTGAATGAAAGTACAGTGAGCATCACGGCTGCGGCAGGGAAGAGCACCATGTGGGGCGCGTCGAAGAGATGGGCGCGCGAATCATTGAGCATCGAGCCCCAGCTCGCCGTGGGCGGCGGCACGCCCAAGCCGAGAAAGCTCATGGTCGCTTCCGCCAATACAGCTCCGGCCATGCCGATTGCCGCCTGCACGATCACCGGCTGAATGATGTTGGGCAAGATGTGGCGGGTGATGATGCGCCAATCACTTGCGCCCAGCGCACGCGCTGCCTCAACGTATTCGCGTTCGCGCGTCGCTAAAACCTGGCCGCGGATAAGGCGTGCATATCCCACCCACCCGCCGAGCGACAACGCGAGAATGAGATTGAAAATTCCCGGGCCGAGGAAAGCGACGAATGCTATCGCCAGCAGGATTCCGGGGAAGGACATGAATGCATTCATGACCACGACGTTGAAAAAGCGGTCGATACCGCCGCCGTAATAACCGGCGATGGATCCGATAATAAGTCCGATAAACAACGATGCCGAGACCACTCCCACGCCCACCAGCATGGATATCCTTGCCCCGTAGATGACTCGGGAGAGGATGTCGCGGCCGAGTTCGTCGGTCCCGAACCAATGTGAAGCAGAAGGCGGAGTCAGGCGAGAGGGAAGGTCAATGGCCGCGGGATCGTGCGGGGCAAGCAACGGGGCGAAGATTGCGAAGGAGACGAACAGCAGAACCATTGCGACGCCCGCGAATGCCAGCGGATTGTGCTTGGCATTGCGGATACCGGTGCGGATGCCAGTGCTGAGGCTGAGTGCCGGGGAAGCCATGGTCATTGTCAGTCATGATAATCGAACGGCAGCCATTGGGGCGGCTGCCGTTCGACTGTCATCAGGAATATCTCGACACAGCAAAAGCGCAGCCGCCCATGAAGAGTGTACCGATGAGACCGAACACGCTCAAAAAGCCGAGACTAAGATCAAGCAACGGGCCACGCCAACCGTGAGTTAGCTTCATGCCGAGCAGAGCCATCCCGAACACAACCGCACAAGTAAGGGATTTGAGGACTAATTCTAAGGGGCGATACCCGAAGGATCGATCCATCCACTGCCAATCCGCCAAGAGCACAGTGAGCCACATAGCCGCCAATATCTTCAGGAAAGCAGAAATGAACAGCGCCGGGCCCCACGCACTTTGGCGGAAGACTATAAACGCAGCGAAACTGACCAGGAAGATTGCGATGTTTCGTCTAATAACAGAACCCGGCAATCGGTTCCTCCTCACCGCACCAGCATAATGCGCTACTGATGGATCTGCTCAAAGGTCGCCGCGGCGCGGTCGCTCACTCCGGCGGAATAAAGGAACTTCGCTCCGGCTACTGGCAACTCCTCGGCATCCGTCGACAGATCCTGCATGGCGGCGGCGATGAAATCGGGAATTGGCATCGGACTCATGCCCTCGTGCGTGGTAGTTACACCTTGATGTGCATCGAGGTCTGTCGCCACCCATGGCGGTGCAAGTTCTATCACGCGAACGCTGGTGCGCTTGATCTGATGTCGCAACGACATGCTGAAGGAGTGCACAAAAGCTTTGGTCGCGCAGTAGATGGGAAAGCGTGCCATCGGAAGGAAAGCCAATCCGGAAGAAATGTTAATGATGCTGGCTGCCGGCTTCGACTTGAGATGAGGCAGGAATGCAGATGTGAAGCGAATGATTCCGACAATATTGGTGTCGATCTCCGCGAGCATGCCTGCTTCATTGAGCGGCCTGTCCGATGCGAAATCATGAAGGTATTGCACTCCCGCGTTGTTGACGACCACGTTCAGGTTGGCATATTTGCGAATGACCTCTTTAGCCGCCGCGCTGATACTCTCCGGTTCAGTAGTGTCAAGGACGACAGTCCCCATGCCTGGATTCGCCGATGCGGTTCTCTCCAGCACGTCTCGTCTGCGTCCGGCAATGATGACCCGATTTCCTTGCTTATGAAAAGCCTCGGCGAGACCGCGGCCGATGCCGGAGCCGCCTCCGGTGATCAGAATTGTGTTTTCTTTTAGGTTCATGTTTTTCTTTTCGTATCGCAATATGCCAAAAGACTGATGCGCGGCGCGAGGTCTCGTCTCAGGAAATCCTACATGAATCGGATCCCCTCCTATGTCTCACGCATTCATCGCTCGTAATTGCAACAAAACACGGCAAATCCAATTGTTGACATTGGTTATTGCAATTTGTAATATTCATATTGCAATTTGTGATAAGTATGCGCTTAGGCGAAAAGCTCAAATATCTCCGGGAAGTAGAAGGCAGTCTGCGTGGCTTGGACCGCGCGATGACGCAGCAGGAGATCACGCGCGCGATCAAGAAAGAACTAGGCAAGACAATCAGCCAGTCGTATTTATCGCAGATTGAAAGCGGCGTGCGTCCGCATTTGACGAACACTACGCGAATGCTGCTGGCGAAGTTTTTCAAGGTCCATCCGGGATACCTGGTGGACGACCCGGTGGGGTACAGCACGGAGTTGATCTCTGACGCGCAGTCGCTGGAGGACAAGTTCGACCTGTGGCTGATCGCGGGAGCGGAGAGATTTTCGCGCGACCCGGAGATATGTCACGCGTTGCTGGAGATCGCGCGGCATGAGGATTCGCGAAAGTGCATGGTGCTGTTGGGAGCGATATTGGAAACGCCGAATATGGTGGACCGGTTGTTGCAGGTACTGAAGCCGGGCGCGCGCGGCGAGCGGGTTTCTTCATCGAGCGATGGTGGAGGTGAGCGAGTATGACATTGGAAACATTTTTTCTGATCTGCTTTGGTGTGGGATTTGTCTTCAGCCTGGTCTCGTTTTTTGCCGGCGGCCTGCACCTGCATCTGCCCACCAAGTTCCATTTGGACTTTGGACATCACGGCCATGTGCCGCACGCCCACGCGGGAAGCGCTGGGCACGCAGCTCACGGCTTACATTTGGACTTCACTCAGGTCTCGCCGTTCAACATTCCCAGCATCATGGCGTTCCTGGCATGGTTCGGCGGAGTGGGATATCTGATGGAGCACAACTTCCATGCAGGCCTAGCGGCGAGCATGGTGGTTTCTCTGATAGGCGGATTGTTCGGAGGGGCGATCGTGTTCATGTTCTTGTCGAAGTTGTCGTCCTATGACGGCAGCCTGGATCCCGCGGATGACGAGATGGTCGGCGTGATCGGAACCGTTGATTGCGCTATTCGCAATGGCGGCACCGGGGAGATCGTTTACCTGGTGCGTGGGATTCGACACGCCGCTGGAGCACGCACGGAGAACGGGTCGTCGATGCCGAAAGGTGAAGAAGTTGTAGTGACGCGTTTCGAACACGGTATTGCTTACGTGCGCAAGTGGGAAGAGTTTGCAGATTCCGGCTCACACGCCGCGAACGGATAACAACCGCGCAGAGAACCGCGCGTAACTGAGATTAGGAGTTCCTGAGGAGGAAGTATGAATTTTCTGACCGCACCAATAATGATAGGGACATTGGTAGCTGTACTGTTCTTTGCGTTCTTCGTCATTGCGTCCTGGTTTCGCAAAGCCGGGCCCAACGAGGCTTTGATCGTCTATGGCTTTCGCGGCCCCAGGGTGGTGATTGGACGAGGAACTGTGATCTGGCCGGTAGTCGAGAGTTCGAAACTTTTGTCGCTTGAGCTGATGTCATTCGACGTGGCGCCGCAACAGGATCTCTACACGACACAAGGCGTCGCTGTGACGGTGGAAGCTGTGGCCCAGATTAAGGTGAAATCGGACACGACGTCTATCAACACCGCAGCGGAACAGTTCTTGACCAAGACGCCGCAACAGCGGGAAGGCTTGATCCGCCTGGTCATGGAAGGCCATCTGCGCGGCATTATCGGCCAACTCACGGTCGAACAGATTGTGAAGGAACCTGAGATGGTAGGCGACCGCATGCGCACAACCTGCGCGGGCGACATGAACAAGATGGGCCTGACGGTGATTTCATTCACCATCAAAGAAGTCCGCGACAAGAATGATTACATTTCGAATATGGGCCGCCCCGATGTTGCGCGCATCAAGCGCGATGCGGATGTTGCCACGGCAGAAGCAGACCGCGACACAGCCATCCGTCGCGCGCATGCAATGCGGGAAGCTGCCATAGCCAAGGCGAATGCTGACCAAGAGCGCGTGCTGGCGGAAACACTTTCGCTCGCCAAGCAGGCGGAAGCGCAGCGCGATCTTGAGATCAAGCAGGCCACGTATCAAGAAACAGTGAAGAAGCAGCAAGCGCAGGCGGATAAGGCCTATGAGATCCAAACCAACATTCAGCAACAGGTCGTGGTTGCGGAATCAGTGAAGGTCCAACAGATCGAGAAGGAACTGATCGCAACCGTCCTGAATGGCGCGGAGATCGAGCGTCAGCGAATTGAACAGTTGGCCAGCGCCGAACGTCAACGGCAGATATCGGAAGCCGAGGGCCGGGCATCTGCGATCCGTGCGCAGGGCGAAGCCGAAGCCGAGATCATCTTCAAGAAAGGCGAGGCGGAAGCCAAGGCAATGAATATCAAGGCTGAAGCGTATCAGGAGTACAACCAGGCTGCCGTCGTGGACAAGCTGATTAGCAGCTTGCCAGAAATCGTGCGAGCGATGTCGGCACCGTTATCGCAGATCGACAAGATCACGATCGTCTCCACGGGAGACGGCCATGCCGCCGGAGCGAACAAGATCACCGGCGACATGGCAATGATGGCCGCGCAAGTGCCGGCGCTGTTTGAGGCGCTGTCGGGGATGAAGATGTCTGACTTGCTCTCAAACGTGAAACAGATGCGAACGTCACCAAAGCTTGACGGCGATGGCGGCAGTAAGGGTGCCGGCGCAGGCAAGTAAGCAGTATCGACAGCTCTCAGGCGATGCTTGGCCTGAGAGCTGGCATTTCAAAAGTGGAGAAAGATAGTGAGAACAAAAACGAAGTTTGCGGCCGGAATGGGGATCGGAATAGCTCTGGGAGCTGCGTTCGGTATTGCAATGCATATGGTTGCAATCGGTGTCGCGGCCGGAGTGGTGGTAGGCGTGTTGCTGGGAGTTCAGCTGGAGAAAGCGCAGCAGAAGCAGAAACAGATCGGAAGCAAGTGAATTGCGGCGTCACAGCCGCAGAAATGAATGGATGAAGGGAGTACGAAAATGGCATTACTTGAGCGTGTAGCAACATTGGTACGGGCCAATCTGAACGACCTTATCGACAAGGCGGAAGAGCCGGAGAAGGTGATCAAGCAGATCATCCTCGACATGGAGAACCAGCTTCTCCAGGTGAAGACGCAAGTGGCGATCGCAATCGCTGACCAGCATCTCCTCGAAAAGAAGCAGAAGGAGAATGAAGAG
>JAOAPL010000110.1 GCA_025462925.1 Acidobacteriaceae bacterium | reverse complement strand
CGCAAGAAGTTTGTATCGGGGCACGGCTTTAGCCGTGCCATTATCGCGAAATTAAATCCGGGGATTTAGCCCCAAAGAAAACTAAAGCACATAAAGGAAAACATGGCCAACTACACCGCACCAAACGTCTCTTGCGACGTCAAGAATCTGGACCTCGCCGAACAGGGCAAGAAGCGCATCGAGTGGGCAAACCAGTCCATGCCCGTGCTGCAAAGTATCCGCAAGGATTTCATCAAGAACCAGCCGCTGAAGGGCATGCGCGTTTCCGCCTGCCTGCACGTGACCACTGAGACCGCAAACCTCATGATCACTCTCCGCGACGGCGGTGCAGACATCGTTCTCTGCGCCTCCAACCCGCTCTCCACGCAGGACGACGTCGCCGCTTCCCTCGTGAAGGATTACGGCATCTCCGTCTTCGCCATCAAGGGTGAGGACAATGATACTTATTACGGACATATCATGTCCGCGCTTGACCATAAGCCGCACATGACCATGGACGACGGCGCCGACCTCGTCAGCGTCGCGCTCACTAAGCGCAAGGAAGTGCTCGACGGTATCATCGCCGGCACGGAAGAGACCACCACCGGCGTCATCCGCCTGCGCGCGATGGCGAAGTCCGGCGAGTTGAAGTACCCCATCATCGCCGTGAATGACGCGCTCACCAAGCACATGTTTGACAACCGCTACGGCACCGGGCAATCCACTCTTGACGGCGTCATCCGCTGCACCAATGCACTCATCGCCGGCTCCAAGTTCGTCGTCGCCGGATACGGATGGTGCGGTCGCGGTCTCGCTTCGCGCGCCAAGGGCATGGGAGCAGATGTCATCGTCACTGAGATCGATCCTACCAAGGCGATCGAAGCCGTCATGGATGGCTTCCGCGTGATGTCTATGCTTGAAGCCGCCAAGATCGGCGACATCTTCGTCACCGTCACCGGCAACAAGAACGTCCTCGCCAAGGAACACTTTGAAGTCATGAAGAACGGCGCAGTCGTCGCCAACTCCGGACACTTCAATGTTGAGATCGATATCCCTGCGCTGGAGAAGCTGTCGAAGTCCAAGCGCGCCACCCGCGAATTCGTTGAAGAATACGCCATGGGCGACGGCCGCAAGATCTACTTGCTCGGCGAAGGCCGCTTGATCAACCTTGCCGCCGCTGAAGGACACCCCGCCAGCGTTATGGACATGAGCTTCGCCAACCAGGCCCTCTCCGCCGAGTATCTCGTAAAGAACTACAAGACGCTGGATAAGAGCGTCTTCGCCGTTCCCGTGGATCTCGACAAAAAGGTCGCCAAGCTGAAGCTGGAGTCAATGGGAGTAAAGATCGACAAGTTGACGTCAGAGCAAGAAGAGTATCTGGCCAGCTGGTCAGAAGGTACATAGCAATGGGTGGAGCAGGGCTTTAGCCCTGCATTAAAGGGCACGACTAGTCAGGGCACGGCTTCAGCCGTGCCGCATAGCAACAAATCTTGTACCGGGGCACGCCATAACGAGCAAATCAAAATGGGGCTTTAGCCCCTGCAAAGAAGGGACGGCAATTTGCCGTCCCTTTTCTTTTAACTAGAAACTAGAAACCAGAAACTAGAAACTCGCCTTTAGATACTTCACGGTATCCACCAGACAATACATCGGATGCTCTCCCAGCAAGTCGCTCAATATCTTCTTATGTCCTGCTCCAAAGATCACCAGCACGCGGTCGTTGGGCTCGGTGATGTCCAGCACGTTCGTCGCGATACGTAGGTTGCGCTTATACCAGCCCGTCGCCTCGTCCGTGTGTTCGTACATGTTGTACCCTTCGCCCGGCTTCAGATTTGACTCCACGTCCCATACGTTGTTCAGGCGCGCGCGCTCCGGAGCATTCAAGTGAGCCAGATATTCCGACACTGTGGACGTCTTCAGTATCTCCTCGTCCTTCTTCACCACCGCACGCACTTCTTTGATCAGCGCGCTCTCTTCTTCGGGTGGAGCTGCCGGTGCGGCGGTTGGAGGCTTCGGTTTTGGTTTCGGTTCGTGCATCTCGCTCGGCTGGAGGCCGCTCATCCACATGTCAAAGTCCACGGGGGAGATCTGTTTCAGGCCCATTTTCTTTGCCAGCACGAACCCTACCTGATCGATCTCGTTGGCAGTCAACTGGTAGCTTCCCGCAAGGTATTGTGCATACTGGGCCGGGCGCTTGCCGTCGCGCGTCGACTCCACTGCGATCTTTGTCGGCCGAAACTTCGCCAGCCTTTCCAGCAGCTCCGCCATCTCTTTCTGCCGACGCTGCGAACTCACGCTGTCCGCGTGCATGTTGACCGTGTCATGCCCGGGATTGGCCATGTGGTACGTCCCCAGTACCATGATGGGCACCTTGCCCGCCGGACACTGTTCCGCGGTTTGCCCTTGCACCGCCTGAGCGGATGCAGAAACCGCCAACGTTAACAGCACTACACCTATAGAGAATTTGGATCGCATGTCGCCTCCGGTTACTTCTGACGCGCGAAGAATCAAAACGTAAGCTCGACAGGTGCTCAGCCGTGCGGGTTGCTGTTGCCTTTGACCTTACTCGAAACGCGAAACTGCCTTTACGTTCCTCTTGCCGGGTGCCCCATTCATTGCGAAGCAATGAGTGGGCGAGCGTTGCACCAGCTCTGTCCGCGCGAATCCGCGGCCAAGCTTTTGCACTTTCTCTGTGCCTCTGTGGTGAAAGCCGCCTCGTGCGCCAGCAGAAAAACTAATACTCACTATAAGAATTTTCGATTTTGGCATCGTGTTTGCCTCGTTGATACTGAGAGCACTATGCGAAACATTTACGAATCGAATCCTTCCGACAATGAGCCTATGACATTTCTCTGTCCTAACTGCTCCTGGCGAGCTTCCGGAACAGACATTGAAGCCTTGCATCGCGAGAAACACGATCACGCGATGTTTGAGTGCCCTCTTCCCAACGCTGCTAAGGTGCAGCTTCCCGTGAAGACGGTCGCCTGAGCCGGAAGGCTCCCCATCCGTTCTGTAAAAGGCCAAGCTTCCACCAGAGATCGAATGCTTCGTTTTTCCGAAAGCTTGGCCTCAAAATCGACCTCTGCTTATCGTTTGCCTTTCAATTCAGCTACGGTAACTGGCGTGGATGATTGCACTCTCCGGACGACATCCTCTACGATTGCGGCCCGCTTCGGATATGAAAGCAGCCGTCCTTCGATGATCTTGATAAGCCCGTACGAAAACCGCTGCAAATTCCAAGTCTTCATACAAATAACGGCAACATCGTCTTTGCCTGATTTCGCTCCCACAATCCGCGTCTCAGCGTACTCAACGCCGGAGGCGTCCTCACACCCAAGCTTGAGCGTTACCTGGAACTCGGGAACTGAATACCGTTGAGCGGGAAACAATTCTTCAGCCACCTGCTTACGGGCAAACTCATACGTCATCTCAACCTGGTCCTGCCGGTACTGCACTTGAGATGGGTTCTCCACAACAACCTGCGACCGCATGGGCCTACTTTGAGCAACTACGATCGTACAAAACACTAACGTTCTTATTTTGATATCGCGCGATACCCTGAACCTTCGAATCGACCCTTTTTGCCTGACCACTTGTGTTCTCCTAACTTGGACCTCTATGGAACGGAGTATCCGTGTTGGAACGCAGTATCCGTCTTGCGGCGCAAGAAGGGAAATTCAAAGTTTCGATTCATGAGATTTGTGTATCGCATAGTGGGGAGAGACGGGAGCTATGAAATGCAACTGTCACCTTTGACCCTTCCCGGAGTTACCATACGGCATGATTACGTTTAGACAAATCGCGCTGGCAATCCTGTTGTGCACTGTAGCGGTCGCCCAAAAAGCTCCAGAGCGCAACGTCAAAGGCAATGTCATCACTTCGCAACTCGATCCGAAGGTGCGGATCGAGCTGCCGAAATCCGTGCGGTACGTTGGCGCAGACCGATGGGTTTTGTTCGGAATCGCCGATTGCGAACTGCACGCCTTTGTCGAAGCCGATCCGCAGAACAATCTCCAGCGGCTCTATTGGGTGCAGTTTGAGAGCTACGTCCCGGAGAAGCCGGACTTATCGCACCACTATAATTCGCCGCGGCACGCCACCCTCGGCAGCATGGATTTCTACGTGGACACATGGGTTCGCGCCAGCAGGACCCCGATCGATCCCGGTTCCGACCGCGAGCACATTGAGGCCCTCATCCGCGCCAAGGGATACAAGATGCCGCCGGGAATGATGTACCTTCGCCTTGTGCACCTGCTGGATCCGCAAAAACGCAAGGAGTTGATGATCATTTACGGCGAAGATCTAGCGCCCACTGGATTTACCTCCTCCGCCGACCTCGACAAAGATGGCAAGGCAAATGACCAATGGCCGGCTATCGAGAAATCATTGATCGAGCGCGCCCAAAAGAATATTGCGGTTCATGATCGCTCCAAATAAACGGCACGCTGTGGCTTTACATCAGGCCCGTTTTCTTTGTGATCCTTCGTGTCCTTTGTGTTTCAAGATTTTGCCTTTAACTAGGAACCAGAAACGAGAAACTGTTCCATGCTCTTCGTCCACCTGATCCCGATGGCGCAAATCAGAACAAAACTCATTACACCAAATTGATCCGCGTCTACCGCGTTCATCCGCGGCTAAGCTTTTGCATTTCTCCGTGTTCTCCGTGTCTCCGTGGTGAACTCGCATCAACGCGCCACTCGCGATGGGTTTACAATCTCCCTTCTATGAAAGAGATTGCTTCCTGGGCGTTGAACACCGCCACTCAGCGCGGCGCAACATACTGCGACGTTCGCATCGTTGACGACCGCATTCGCGCGCTGATGACCAAGAATGGCAAGGTCGCGCACGCGTCGGACTCTGAAACTCTCGGCGTCGGTATCCGCGTGATCGCAAACGGCGCGTGGGGATTCGATTCCACTGACAATCTCAGCCGCGAATCCGTCGAAGCCACGGCAGCGCGAGCAGTAGAAATCGCGAAGGCTTCGGCGACGGTGAAGAATCAGGAACTGCATCTCGCACCGGAAAAGCCCGCGGTTGCGGATTGGACAACGCCGCACAAGGTCGATCCGTTCACCACCTCGCTGCAACAGAATCTCGATCTGCTGATGAAAGTGGACGAAGAACTTCGCCGGGTGGAAGGCATCACGCTCGCCGAAGTGAACGTGAATTTCCGCCGATACGAACAGTGGTTTTATTC
>JAOAPL010000078.1 GCA_025462925.1 Acidobacteriaceae bacterium | reverse complement strand
CCACAACTATCGCGTCCCAGGATTTTGATCTCACTCAACGATTGTAAAAGATAAAGATGTTCTTACTTTGACAGGGTACGACTTTAGTCGGGCCCGACATCACGAGACTTGAGATTCGGCGGAATAGTGGGGCTTTAGCTCAAAGATCGCGGCAGGCCGATACGGCTTTGGCAGGGCACGGCTTCAGCCGTGCCGCAAAGGCGCAATTTGGATTGGGCTTTAGCCCCTGAGGTACGATTATTGAGCTGTAGCCCGATCAGCCGTGAATCATCGCACGGCCTCACTCGTGCCACTCACAACTGCCTTCTTATCCTCGGCGAGCTTTGAGAAGACAACCAGTCTCTGCGGCGCGGGACCAATGTAGTAGATGGGATAACAAGTGATGAGAGTTAGGCGGGAATCGTCCGATTGCTTTAGCACGGAAAGATCGTCAGGTTCGACAATCTTCTTTCCGGTCACTTCAAAGCGCAACGTTTCTCCATTGCGTTGGACCATGATGCTGTCGCCCTTGTTCAGTTCATAGATGTGGCGGAAAAAGGTATCGCGATGCGCCGTGATCACCGCATTACCGGGTTCTCCGGGCAATGCAGTCCCAATCACCCGCCCGGGGCCGTTCTTCAATTGTTTGCGCCCCGTTCCGTCAAGCACGATAGCGTCCAGGTTGATTTTGGGAATCGACACCCGGATCAGGCCCTCTTGTTTGACCGGCGCATTGCCAGGCTGATGCGGCTGTATGCTTTGCTGCTTGGCCCACTCCTGCTCCAGCTCCTTTTGCTCCCGGTACATTCCGTAATACTGTGAGGCTACATAGCTCAGCATCAATGTGCCCACGATAATCAATATGGACGAGAAGTAGCGTCTCCACCCGCCGAATCTGGAGGGTGCTGAAGGCGAAGTCGTCGACAAGTCCGGTGGGGGCTGAGTAGAAGCTGGGTTCATGAAGGCAGGATTCTCCGGCATAACTTGAGATGCTGGAATCCTTTGTACCGCAAACAGGATTTCGGCCTGCCTCAAGAAACTACGCAGAGAGGATTAGCGCGCCCTCGCGGGGCGAGTCTTCAATGCCGACAGCACTCCACCAGAGAGTATCCCCATGCCGATCACAGAAAGCAAGGGCAGTTCGCTCCCCCCTTCAGGGAGCTGGCGAGCCGGGCGGGTGTCCGCCTGGTTCTGGGGTTTGGACTGCTTTGATTGTGGGGGATTTCCCCAGCTTGGTATTGCGGCCGTTATGAGCACCGTTAATAATGCGAATTTATTAATGCATTTTGCCATTGCCGTTCCCCTGCGATTGGCAGTTCCGGTTATATGAAAAAAAATACTCATGGGGAGAATTCCAGTTCACACCTAAAAAGGTTTCTCCAAATCCTAAATACAGCAGCTTACGTTCAGCTAAATAGAGGATGGACTATAACTTAAGAAGAATACCTGAAGCGTATATCCAAAACTTTGGCCGAAGCAGCTGCACTCTTCCTTGCAATTTCATTGCCGAGCTGCACACCTTAGGACCCCTTCTGCCAAATTCAACGATATTTAATGCAAATTCGACCTCTAGACCGGGATGTGTCCTTTGTGCCCTTGGTGTGCGCAGGTTGGGGATCGCGTCCAATCAGTGGATGTCCCACATCTGCACTTGACAGCGACCGCCACAGCAATCTGCATGCAAACACCACTACTACCCTTAATGCGTCGTGTCCTTTGTGAAACCTTTGTGTCCTCCGTGTGCTCAGGTTTAAGGCTCGCGTCGATCGCGCCGTGCCCATTGCGAAACCTTTGTACCGTTTGTGTGTTCAGGTATGAGGCTCGCGTCAAATCAGTAGCTCTGCCGCTTCTGCATTTGACACCCCCGCTGCAATGCACAACAATTGAGAGTTCCTCACTTACAACTATTACAACTAAAGGCACACTTCAATGCTTGAAGCACAGACACCTGCTGAAAACAGCAACAGTAATCTACTGCGCAATATCGTTCTGGGGGTATTCGGCGTTTACGTCCTCTTCTCCCTATATTTTTCCTACCAGCTCAACCAGCGCATTGACCTGCTTGAGGCCAAGCAGACCGCTTCCGACGAAAAGCTGGGCAAGAAAATTGCCGCCACTGAATCCGAGATTCAGGCCAGCAGTCAGGACTTGAGTGCAAAAGTGGGGCTGACGCAAAAACAGATTGCCGCCCGCGCGACGGAATTGCAGCGCCAGCAGAGGGCTTCCGAATCCCGCCTGAGCGAAGAACAGCAGAAACAACAGCAGGCGCTCGGCGCAGTCAGCGGCGATGTCGCTGGTGTTAAAACGGAAGTCGCGGGCACCAAGACTGATATCGCCAGCACCCGCACCGATCTCGACGCCACAAGAGCAAAACTCGAACGTACTATCGGGGACCTGGGTCTTACCAGCGGTCTGGTTGCCACCACCCGCGAGGACTTGGAAATCCTCAAGCACAAGGGCGACCGCAATTACTACGAGTTCACTCTTTCAAAAGGCAAGAATCCAACTCCAGTTTCTACCGTCAGTCTGTTGTTGAAGAAGACCGATCAGAAAAAGGGTAAGTTCACCTTGAACGTGGTGGCGGATGACCGCTCAATCGAAAAGAAAGACCGCAACATGAATGAGCCGCTCCAGTTCTATACCGGACGCGACAAGATGTTGTATGAGCTAGTTGTGTTCAACGTCTCCAAGGACAAGGTCTCCGGTTACATCTCCACGCCAAAGACCGCTCCCACGGCGATCGCTCGCTAGCCGATGTTCACCAACTGGCACGCGCTGCCGGAGATCGCCCTGCGCACGGCAGTCGTGTACCTGGTTGTGATCTTGGGAATACGCCTGAGCGGAAAGCGGGAAGTGGGCCAGATGACGCCGTTCGACCTGGCGCTGCTGCTCCTGCTAAGCAACTCCGTGCAGAATGCGATGACCGGCCCGGATAATTCGCTCAACGGCGGCGTAGTCGCCGCGCTTACGCTGTTGTTACTGAACTATGTGGTGGCAGAAGTTTCCGGAGTGAACCGCCGCTTCCGCAAGTTCGTACAAGGTTCGCCAACGCTGCTGATCCACAATGGCGAAGTTATTCACGCGCATACTGCCAACGAGCACGTCAGCATGGACGAGATTAACCGCGCGCTGCGGGAGCATGGCATAGAAAAGGTTTCTGATGTTTCGCTCGCGGTGTTGGAAGTAGATGGATCCATTAGTTGCTTAAAATACGACGACGTTGCGGACCCGCACCATCATCAGAAGCGACTGAAATTTCTACAGCGGCACTAATCCCGTTTTAACCCTTCAGCACCAGCGGCTTCTGATCATAAAAATGGACTGTCACTTCCAGCCCCTGGCGTTTCTCGAACCCATCTTTGTTGACCGGAAAAGCAACAACAAGGATTCCGTCTCGTTCAGTCCCCGGCTGCATCTTCGTGTCGATGGTGAGCGGCGCGGCGTCGCTCAGCTTTAGTGCCGGATAAGCCTGAAAATACCGCGCATTATCACTCCCCGGTGCCGGTTTGTCAGTGAATTCGCCGGATGGCGTCGTGAGTTTCACGTCAACACCCTTCACCCATACTGGCTTTTGTCCCATGTTTTTCAGGTGAACTTCGATAGAGACCAGCACGCGGTCACCCGTAGATTGTTCCACGTGGAACATTTTCGTGATATTCCCGGTCGCCGGAGTTGGCGTAGCGGTAAAGCGCAATATCGCGTAGATTACGACCCCGAGCACTACCGCGGCAATGAGTACGGGACCCGCTGGCGGAAGCGAGCGGCGAGGGCTGTCAAATTCTTCGGTCATAGGCACGTGGCCGGCGTCGTACGATGGTTTTTGCGGCTGTGCGGTCATAGCTACTTTCCTTTCAAAAAGTGAGATGCCGAATGCGAGCCGGGGGAATGTATAGCTCTAGGCGCGCTGCATGGCTTTCGCGAAGGCAGCCGTGGTCAGCGTGTTCAGGACGTCCCCTTTGGTGAGCCATGCGCGTCGCGCCTGAAGGATCCCGTATTTTATTTTTTCCATGTGTGACGTGTGGTGCGCGTCGGTGTTAATCACAATCTTCACGCCGCGCTCTTTCGCCATTCGCAAATGCATGTCGCAGAGATCCAGCCGATCGGGATATGCGTTCAACTCCATCGCCACTTTGTTCTTCGCGGCGGCGCGGAGCACCGCGTCCATATCGTAAGGATAGGCGTCGCGACGAAGCAGGATTCGCCCGGTCGGATGTCCGATGATGGAGACGCTCTTGCTCTCGATGGCCCGGATAAGGCGCTCGGTCATCTTTGCCGGCTCTTGCTGAAAATGTGAATGCACACTGGCGATGACCAGGTCCATTTGCGCGAGGACATCGGCTGATAGATCGAGATCGCCATCGATCAGAATGTCCACTTCGATTCCAGCGAAGATCTTGATCCCGGCAGTGGCTTTATCCGCGGCCCGGATTTTTTCAATGTGCTTCAGCGCGCGTGCGTCATCGAGTCCATTCGCGAAGGCAAGATTTTTCGAATGGTCCGTGATGGCCATGTATTTATATCCGCGCTCGGCGGCCGCAGCGGCCATCTCCTCGATTGTGCATCGTCCATCGGTTTCGACGGTGTGCATGTGCACGTCGCCCTGAATATCTTTTTCTGTGATTAGCTCGGGAAGCGAATGCGCGGCGGCGGCTTCGATCTCGCCGCAATTCTCGCGCAGTTCCGGAGGGATGTAGTCGAGGCCAAGCGTCTTGTAAACCTCTTCTTCCGTCTTTCCCGCCACACGCTTTTGATCTTCCACGCGTACCAGTCCATATTCGTTGAGCGTTAATCCCTGTTTGAGCGCCCGCTGGCGGAGGTTGACGTTGTGGTTCTTCGATCCGGTGAAGTACTGCATTGCCGCGCCGAAGGATTCGGGCGAAAGGAAGCGCACGTCCACCTGCATCCCGTTGCGCAGCTTGAAGCTGACTTTATCGTCCCCTTTGACAAGCACCTGAAGGATTCCGGGGAAGGTCAGCGTCTTCTCGATGGCGGCAGTTGCGTTGCCGTTCTTCGCTCCGGCAGTGGCGCTCCACGACTTTCCGGTGACGAGGATGTCGATGTCACCAACGGTGTCACGCCCGCGGCGCAGTGATCCCGCCGGAGTGATCTTCTCGATGCCCGGCGTGCCGGACAAGTGCTCGATCAACTTCTGCGCGGTCATATCGGCGGCATCGAGATGAAATCGCCCAGAGATGCGGCGATAGTCCTCGATACCTTTGAGGATCTTTTGCTCCTGCTTCTCTCCCATGCGCGGGAGAGTCTGGATCTTATTTTCGCGCGCGAGCTTTTCCACGCCCTCAATGTCGCTGACGTGGAATTCAGACCAGATGAGCGCGATGGTCTTGGGCCCGAGTCCTTGGATCTTCAACAACTCCAGCATCGACGGATGATATTTCTTGAGCAATTCGGCATGGAGTAGAAGCTTGCCCTCGCGGAAGATCTCCTTCAGGTTGGCCACCATCCCTTTGCCGATGCCGGGAATCGCGAGCAGCTTCTTATCTTCCGTGATGATGTCTGCGATGCGCTCGGGAGAAGCTTCAAGGGCTTCCGCCGCGCGCCGATAGGAGCGAATGCGAAAGGGATCGTCATTCGCGACTTCCATGAGGTCGGCAGTCTCATACAAGATGTTCGCAATGGCTTTATTGTCCATTTGTATGGGGAGATTCTATACGGCTTTGTGCCTAACTGGGCTGCTGCGCATGAGTGTGCCGTGAGCGGAATCTCATCGTGTATCCTAATTCCCACTGAGGAGCACGCAAAATGTTTGCAGCGGCACAATCGTGGTTGAAGCAACGGAAGATGGCGAAGGCCGAGCAGGCGCTCGATCCGGAACTGGCGAGCAAACCACCAGTTTTTCTAGCACCTCCGTTCACGCCGGAGCTTGTGGCAGCTATTCGGCTGATCTCCACTCAATTAGCACTGGACCCGAACGAGGAGTCCCGGCTGCTGTGGCAGAAAGAACAGAACGCCGCCTGCTGGGGAGAGTACGAGGCACTCGCTCCGGCGCTGCACCTGCGGGAGACGCCGAAGAGAGTGCTCGAGATCGGCCCGGGGATGGGACGCTCGGCCGTGTTCTTCGCCAAGAAATTTGGATGGCAGGAGAGCGAGTTTCACCTGTTCGATGGCAACGGTACGTCGACGAAATACAAATACAAGCGTGGGCCGCGCTTTGAAGATTCATTTTGCGGAAACCTGAAGTTGTTATCGACGCTGCTGGATTACAACCGGCTTCAGCATTACAAGATCATCGATGCGCAACAGACGCCGCTGGCCAAAGTCGATGGCACCTATGATCTGATCTACAGTTTCTATGCAATCGGATTTCACTGGTCACTGGAACACTTTGTCGATGACATCAGCCGTCTGATGAACGACAAGAGCCTGGGTGCATTCATCGTGCATGGCGACTTCCAATCTTTTCCCGCACTCAAGAATTTCAACTGTCGCATCCTGCCATTAAAGGCAGCAAAGAAAAGAACGACGCTTAAATTAGGCATGTTGCTGATGAGCAAAACGCCGGCTGCCTGATGTAGGACGCTCGCTGTAGCGCTAATCCTTAGCTGCGGCACTCGTTTTCGAATCTTCCCATAAGTAAGAAAACGCCTCACGCGATGCGCGCCTCTTGTCACTCCCAGTCGAGGGACTGACCACGTTGATCAGCCAATTCAGCGCAGTGAAAACAATCCATGGGCCATTGCCGAAATGCTTGCGCATCGTATAAATGCGATTGCGATAGAGATTGAGCCACTGAAAATGCTTGTCTCCGCTGGACGCGCCGATCTTGTGATAGACGTTGGCGTGAGAAAACGACATCAATATGCCGCACTCGCTTGCGCGGATGCAGTATTCGACTTCCTCGAAGTACATGAAGATCTTCTCGTCGAACAAGCCCAACTGTTCCAGTGTGGACCGGTCGAGCATGAAGCTGGCGCCGAAGATGAAATTGAGTGGCTTTCGCGTGGGCCTGCTGAAGAGCCGGGCGCTGCCGGTCAACGAAGAGAAGTGTCCGCCGCCATAGGCTTGAACTTTTTCAGGACGAAAATAATTTCGTACCACAGAGCCGACAATCCCGGGAGCGCTCGCAGCCGTCTGTACCATCGCGGAGATGGTGTCGGCTCCGATCACAGTGTCATTGTTGAGAAGCCAAACATAATCGGCATCGCCGCGGCGGGATATGTATGACATGGCAACGTTGTTGCCGCCGCCGAATCCGGCATTGAACCCGGATTGAATGAGCATGAGCGGCTGCGGAAAAAGATCGAGCTGCTTCTCTTTCGTTTGCTGGAGCGAGAGCGAGACACAAGCAATCGGCTTGGCCACAGGCGGCGCCGAGTAAACCTTCATCTGCTCCGTAGTGCCGGCAGGGCTCGCGAGTTCGCCATTGGCCCACGCTGCGATGTTTGCGAGTGAATCGTCAGCAGAGTCATTATCGACAACGATTACTTGAAAATTTGGGTAGTCACTGCGGTAGATGGATTCCAGACACTCGACGGTGTGTCCCCAGGAGTTCCAGTTGACGAGCACGACGAAGACCTTGGGGGCGTTTTGCATCGCGTAGATTGTAGCCGGAACGGTGGTATTCTCTAGACGCAAAAACAAAACCCAGCCTAATGTGGCTGGGTCTCTCTAGGATGTGCCTTGCTACTGGACTTACGATGCGGCGCGGGTAACCTTCTCGGCTTGCGGTCCTTTTTGTCCTTGAGCAATTTCGAATTCTACATCGTCTCCTTCTTGCAGACTGCGGTAGCCTTCCGATTCAATGGCACTGTAGTGAACAAAAACGTCCGGCCCATCGTCACGACCAATGAAGCCAAAACCTTTTGCGTTGTTGAACCACTTTACTTTGCCTTTCATTCGAGACATCGAGCGTCCCTCCGTACAATTTGGGAGGAGCGGCTTTACGTGCGTACCACTTCCACGACCCTTGATTTAACCCAGACCATTAACTTCGACGTCCCAGCAAATCAGCGGGCCCGGAAATCCGATGCCAACGTACGAAAACGTCTTGGGAAATATGGTAAAGGCGTAGTGCTTATTGTTGCAACGAGCCTATCTGTTGTCAATAGAGTCAACAGCGATGTAAAGAGGGTGTAAAGCCGAATAATTATGCAGCGGGCTCCAATTCACGCACTCTAGTTGGTACATCAGAGGACGCGGTCGACACGTCGGAGGAAAGCAGTGGCCAATCTTTGCGAAGGACGAAATCAAGCCATGCACCAGCCAGCTGAGATGTGAGCAGCGCGACCAAAACCAAAGTCGTATAGAAATTGCGATTCACGATCCCTGCTTCAAATGCAACACTCGCCAAAACGATCCCGGGACCGCCGCGCGCATTGAGGGCAACAGAAAGGTTCAGCGAATCGCGCCAGGGAAATCCTGCAAGTCTTGCGCCCAAACCAGCAGAAAACAACTTCACAATGCATGCCGCAGCTAGAAACCAGATGAATATCTGGAATGAGAAGCCCTTGGTCAAATCGAGCTTGCTTCCAACCAGCGCGAAATAAATGGGAATAAAGATTGCGAAGGCCATGTTGCCGACTGTATGGAAAGCATCGCGCAGGGAATCACCGCTGCGGCCCAGAGCGAAGCCAGCGAGGAATGCGGCGAAAACGAAACTGACATCCAAAGCGGCCGCCAACGCAGCATAGGCGAGCAGGACCAAAGAAATGTAAGCGACAGGAGAACTGGCCGCCAGCAGATTCCATCTGGAGGCGTTGATGATGCGGAGGACTTTGGGCATCAGCAGCAGGCCCACCGCCGAGTAAACAAGGATTTGAATTGTGTGCAGCGCGATCACCGGCGTCGGCACAGACCCGTCTTTTGCCAGTGACACTGCAATTGCCAGAATCGCCCAGAGAAAAATATCTTCGCAAACAGCGACGCCAAGAATGAGCCGGGCGAATCGAGTATCCAAAATGCCAAGATCGCGAAGAATCCGGGAAATCACCGGGATCGAAGTAACCGCCATCGCGATACCGATGACCAACAACAGAGCCGTGGACTGACCAGCAGTCCCTATTAGCAACGATTGCCGAACCAGAGGTGAGATGACCAAGGCAATCAGGAATGGAAGTCCAGTTCCAACGATGCCGAGAAATGCGATCTGGCGTCGATCGGAAGTACCGAAGAGGCTCTTGGTTTCAGCGCCGGAAACGAACATCAACAAGAGGAGGCCCAGATTAAAAAGAAAGCCCAGAGCCGGCTGGTGCGCATTGCCGATTGAAATGTTCGGGAAGAAATATCCCAGAACGGATGGGCCGAGTAGGACGCCCGCGAGAATCTCTCCAATCACTCTCGGTTGCCGCAAGTACGCGAACAAGTTGCCAAGCAGATGCGCCGTACCGAGTAGCGCAACCAGCACAAGGCAGAGAGAACCAAATTGCGAATCGGACAAGTGTGCCAGGCCTCTCTTCAGACTGGAGTTTCAGGAGCTACAAGGTAGATGAGAGTACGAGCATTTGTGCTGCCTCTTACTTTTGTTCGCTCACCATCATGTACATCCACAGCAGTCCGGTCATCGTTTTTGCGTCGCAGATTTTGTTGCTCGCGACCATGCCCAGCGCTTCCGGCAGCGGAAAAAAATGCTTGGTGATCTGCTCGTCCTCTTCGGGGTGGGCTTCGCCGATGGTGAGACCGCGGGCGAGATAGACGTCCATGGTCTCGTCCAGAAATCCGGGGCTGGCGTAAAACTGGTACAGCCGCTTCCAGAGCTTCGCGCGAACTCCGGTCTCTTCCTGCAGTTCACGCTTGGCGGCGGCAAGTTTGTTCTCGCCGGGATCGATGCGTCCAGCGGGGAGTTCCCACAAGTATTTTCCCGCCGCGTAGCGATATTGCCGGACGAGCAGAACCAGAGCGTCGTCGCGCTTGGAGCGAGGTTCTTCCACGGCCATGATCACTACGGAGCCAGTATGGCGGACGATATCGCGCTGCCCGGTGTGATCACCCTCGCGAACGATGTCGCTGAGGACCGTGAAGGCAGGACCTTCATAGATCAGCTTGGAAGAGATGACTTCGATGTTTTTCGTTTTCGACTGGGCGCGTTTGGTCGACGGTTTTGCCATGCGCAGAATGATAAATCCTCACGTTGATTTTTTGCTGTGTACTATCGACCATCGTAGTTCGTGCAGTGCTGTGTATCATTGGCTGACTGGAGATTGAACATTAGCCCACAAAAAACAGTTGCGCCCCAAAAGACAATTGCGATAGTTGGGCCCGGCAATGTCGGACGGGTTCTGGCGCTGGCGTTACACCGCGCCGGCTTTCGCGTCACAGAAATCATCGCGCGGGATGAACCGTCATCCTTACGGAAGGCCCGAGCGCTCGCCAAGCGGATAGGCGCAAGCGCATCGACTGTTGCCGGCGCGAAACTCGATGCCAGCGTGCTCTGGCTATGCGTGACTGACAGCGCTATCGCGCAAGTTGCCGGTGAGCTGGCGAAGCGGGCCGCGGATTGGAAGCAGAAGGTGGTGCTTCACGCGAGCGGCGCGCTGACCTCGGCGGAATTGATGCCGCTTAAACACAATGGCGCAGCAGTGGGGTCATTGCATCCCATGAACACGTTTGTCGTTGGCAGCAAACCGAACTTGAAGGGCACTCCCTTCGGCGTCGAGGGCGATGGAGTGGCGGTGCGTGTAGGGCGGGAGATCGCAAAAAAGATCAACGGCGGTGCAGAGGTATTCACCCTCAAGCCGGAGAGCAAAGTTTTGTATCACGCAGTGGGGTCGTTTTCATCACCGTTGTTGGTTTCATTGCTGAACGTAGTGGAGAGAATTGCCGAACAGGCTGGAATTAACAAGCCGAATGCGTTGGTTGGAAGGATCCTATCGCAGACTCTGGAGAACTTCCTCCAGGAGGGTTCTAACGTTGCCTTCAGCGGGCCGATTCGCCGAGGCGATGTCGCTACAGTCCGCAAACATATTGTCGCCTTGAAGGACGTGCCAGGGGCGACAGAGATTTACGCCGTATTGGCAAGGAACGCGTTGGATAACTTGCCGGTCCGCAACGCAAAAGACCTGCGACGCGCGATCAAAGGGAAATAACTTTTGTTATTTCCCCGCCTTGCCGAAAAGGTGTCCCAGTTTTTCTTGCTTGGTCTTGAGGTATTTCATGGTGTGCTCCTGAGGTGCGATTTCGCAGGGCACGCGCTCGATGACTTTCACTCCCGCGGCTTCTACAGCGGCAACCTTCTCGGGATTGTTCGAAAGCAACCGGACTTCCTTGATGCCAAGCGCAACCAGCACTTGCGCAGGAAGTTCGAATCCGCGGTGGTCGGCCTTGAAGCCTAGATGCTCGTTGGCTTGGACCGTGTCCATGCCCTCGTCCTGCAAGGCATAGGCCTGGAGTTTCGCCATCAGGCCAATGCCGCGCCCTTCCTGCTGTTCGTAAACCAGCACGCCGGCTCCGGCGGCGCCAATCATCGTGAGCGCCATCTCAAGTTGCAATCGGCAATCGCAGCGCAACGATCCGAAGACGTCGCCAGTAAGGCATTGCGAGTGAACGCGAACCAGGGGCGGAGCAGAAGTAATGTCGCCATGAATCAGCGCAACGGCCTCTTCAACCCGACGATCATCGAGAGTACGGCCTTGAAAGCCCATGATCCGGAAGTGTCCCCAACGTGTAGGGAAGTCGGCTTCCGCGAGCTTGCTGACCGTATTTGAAGGACTCACGGGATAATTATAGGACACTGATATTCCTGCCATATTTGACCCAGCCTAAAAGGTATCTACAAAGGTTAGATGAAGAAGTGATTTAATAGTCGCAATGGATCAGAAATTTATTCTGGTAACGCTGTTGGTGAAGCTGGGAGTCGCAGCGGCTATATCCGCGGCGCTAGTGCGATCGCGCGAATTCCACTCCCGCCTCTTTCGCGAAGAGGGCCGCACGCTGCGGGACACGACCATCCTGACCGTCGCCATTTCGATCCCCTATGGACTCGGCGTGCAGGTCAGGCACATGGTACGAAATTTTCAGGCAGCAGATCTGGCATTCGAGGCCACCATGATCATGGGGGTGATCGGAGGTGTTTACGCCGGCGTCCTGTGCGGAGTGCTGGTCTCGATTCCGGCGGTGATCCACGGTGAGTACATTACGTTGCCGTTCAACGTTGTGGTGGGGCTGATCGCGGGAGGGCTGCGTGAATTGGCTGAACAGTGGGCGGACAAAGAAGATATCTGGTCGTTTTCGCCGTTCATCGATCTGACGATTTTCCGCTGGATCAAACGCAATATTCCGCGTCCCCGAATGGATTGGCAGATCGCGTTCTTTGTTGTCATCCTTCTGTTGCAATTCGCTCGGATGCAATTGAGCCTGCTGTTCCCGGGGATGCTGTTTGCCATCAACAGCGACGATCTATGGGTTTTTGCCGCGATATGCCTGGCAACGGTGATGTGCGTCGCCATCCCGCTGAAGATTTGGAACAACACGCGCACGGAGCTGAAGCTTGAAGAGCAGACTCGATTGCTGCTGCAAGCGCGGCTGGATGCGCTGCAAAGCCAGATCAATCCTCATTTCCTATTCAACACGTTGAATTCGGTTTCGTCACTGGTGCGCATCGACCCTGATACTGCGCGCGAAGTCATCGTGAAGTTGGCGAATATCCTGCGCTCGCTGCTGCGGAAGCATGACGCCTTCTGCGATCTCAGGGAGGAAGTCGCCTTCATCGACGACTATCTGGATATCGAAGTCATCCGATTTGGCCGCGACAAACTGCGGGTGAACAAGGAACTGGATCCGGACACATTGGATTACGTTGTCCCTAGCATGTTGCTACAACCACTGGTGGAGAACTGTATTAAGCATGGGCTCGCGCCGAAGATCGACGGCGGCAGCATCACGCTGCGCAGCAGATTTATCGGCAGCAAGTTGCAGATCCAGGTGCAGGATGACGGCGTCGGCATGGCGAGAACCGGAGAGTGGGTAGCCCGAAAAGACGGTGGGGAAGCGCTGCTGGGAGGCTCAGGGATCGGCATGAACAATGTCGCCGAGCGGATGAAAGTGCTTTACGGTGATGCAGGCAAGATGACGATCACCTCGCCGGAATCGGGAGAGGGAACTCTGATCACACTGGAACTGCCCATCGTGGAAACTGAGCTGGCGCGGTCTGCGGCAGACAAAATCTACAGCGAGCGCTCCAGAACGCGCGCGTAAACCTCTTCGTATTTCGCAACGATCTTCGTTGAACA
>JAOAPL010000068.1 GCA_025462925.1 Acidobacteriaceae bacterium | reverse complement strand
TGCCGCAGGCTACTTCGACATTCTCAATTGCCCGGCGCAGTTCGGCCTTGGCTTCCGCAAAGGTCTTGCCATTTTCCTGCGTGATAATGCGTGCCAGTTCGTCTAAGTGCGCTTCGAGCAATTGCTTGAATTTGAACAGGGGCTGGATGCGATCTTCCGGAGGTGTTCGCCGCCATGCCGGGTATGCTGCGGCCGCAGATTCAATAGCTTTGGTGACTTCAGCAGCATCAGCCAGGGGTACCCGCGCGAGTACTTCGCCGATTGCGGGATTGATCACATCCTGCCACTCGCTCGCGGCAGAGTCCTGCCATTGGCCGTTAATATAATTCGGAACTTTAGTGACTGGTAGCGCTGCAACTGTTGTCATTCCTGCTCAGTCCCTTCATATTGTTTAGAAAGTATATTATTGTCTAAACGTTTAGCAAGGAAGAATTCCGCCTTCGGCTGAATTGTGGACTTGTTCCTCATAGTTTTCATGTCGCGGATCAGAGAAAAAGATCTCTCTGAACGGGGTCTTGACAAGATAGAGTAGCTGCAACTATAACGCAATCGTGATAATCGTTTAGAAACATGCTCCACTTTGGCATCAATGGGAGAGAAATGAAGGAAGCGAATGAGCGATTTCTGTTTGCCTCAGCACCCGACAGCTGGGGAGTGTTGGACTATCCAGGACCCTCGTGGGAACAGCCTTATGAGAGCATGCTGGACGAGATGGTGGCCGCCGGCTACACCGGAACAGAACTCGGGCCCTATGGTTATTTTCCTATCGACCCTGAAATTCTGCAGACACAACTTAAGAAACGCGAACTGAAACTGCTTGGCTCTTTTGTGCCTGTGGAGATGACTAACCCTGATGCTGGCGTAACAGTTCTCGATAGAATCCGTAAAGTTGGCAAGCTGCTGGCAATTCTCAAAGCCCCGTTTTTGGTTCTGGCGGATGATCAGTCGGCCGCTCGGAACAACTTTTCCGGGCGAGCCTACGATACGGCTTGTCCATCCCTGAGCGCGGAACAGTGGAACCATGTTGGAAAGATCGTGGCCGATGCCGAGAGAGTAGCGGGAGAATTTGAATTAGATCTCGTGTTCCACCCACACGTCGCCACGCATGTGGAGACACCCGAGGAGTGCGAGAGATTTTTTGATGCTACCTCGCACACCAACGTCGGCTTGTGTCTGGATACTGGGCATTGTGTATACGGCCAAGGCGATTCCGTCACGGAAGCAGAGAAATACAAAAGCAAGCTGCGCCTGCTCCACATAAAAGATTGCAGCCTAAAAGTGCTGGAGGAAGCCCGAGGCAAGAAGTGGACTTTCGAAGAGGCCATCGAGCACAAGGTTTTCACAGTCGTCGGCCAGGGCGATATTGATTTCCCTGCGTTCTTTCGCGCCTTAGTTAAGAACGGGTACTCAGGCTGGTCAGTGGTGGAACAAGATGTGAAGTTCGGTGACACGACAATTCCGCCGGCGGAGAGCATCGCCGCGAGCTTGAAGTATTTGCGAGGCGTCGTCAGTAAACTTGAGAACGCTGCCGGTACGTCCTGATCCGGACCAAGCAGCAAAAATGACAGCAGACTACGAGGAGAGATGCAGAAATTGGGAGTAGGTGTGCTTGGAGTTGGAGAAATGGGGCGTCGCCACGCCCAGAACCTTCGTCGGTTGGTGCCACAGGCACAGCTAGTGGCAGTGGCCGATGTTGCCGGGGACCGCGCGCGTCAGGTCGCCGATGAGCTCGAGATCGAGAATTCTTTCGGTAGTCTGGAGGCAATGTTGGAGTGCAGAGGCCTCGACGCCGTCGTGATCGCAACTCCGGAGAGGCTGCACACGGCGGCCGTCAAGATGGCTGCTGCTGCCGGCAAAGACATTCTTTGCGAAAAGCCTCTCGCCCTAACTCTTGCGGAAGCCCATGAGCTCCTGCGCGCCGTATCCAAAACGGGTGTCCGCCTTCAAGTTGGCTTTATGCGGCGTTACGACCCTGCCTACGCCGCTGCGATGAAGCGCATCGAGGCCGGTGAAATCGGGGTCCCCGTCATATTCAAATCGCTCGGTAGGGATAAAGATGGGCCGTCGCTTTCTGCTTATCAAACGAATGTCAACGGAATGCTGTTCTACACCAATAGCATTCATGATTTCGATCTGGCCCGCTGGCTGATGCGGGACGAAGTATGCGAGGTCCATGCTTATACAACCTCGACCCTCCGGCCCGAGGTCGCACAGTTCGGCGACGTGGTCGCGAGCGTCGTCAACCTCAAATTCAGTCAGGGCGCGATTGGCAACATCGAGTCGCACGCTCAGGCAGCCTACGGGTACGACGTGCGCACGGAAATTGTCGGTTCAAAAGGCTCGATCCTGATTGGGAGCTTCAATCGAATGCCTGCGATTCTCCTTACTGCTCAAGGGAGCACTCGGCCTATTACTGACTACTTCCTCACAACGTTTGCGGACGCGTACCTGGCGGAAATGCAGGATTTTGTGGAATGCATTTTGAAGGATCGCCCGCCTCGCGTTAGCGGACAAGATGGGCTTAGAGCTTTAGCGATTGCTGTCGCAGCCGAGAACTCTCACTTGCAAGAGAAGGCCATGAAGGTGTCACTCGGCACTTCTGCGGCATCATCATGACGCGGAAGTGCGGAATGAGAGTCGGCCAGTTTCCTTTCACGTTTTACAGTGAGCGGCCTGAAGGGCCACTTTATCGGAGGAACCCGTGAGTCAGGCCACAGCTTCATCTTATAAGAGTCCCCTCCACGAAATGACGCAATCCACGCCCACGTGTCTGTGGAACGATTCCGCCTCAGTGGAGGAACTGGCCTATTCGATAGAGCATGGTGCTGTCGGCGCGACCTGCAATCCCGTGATCGTCCTTGGCGTTTTGAAGAAAGAAATAAATGTCTGGAAGGGGCGGATTCAGTCGCTTATTAGTGATCTTCCAACCGCGACCGAGGATGAAATCGCATGGCAGTTGGTTCGAGAGATTTCTGCGCAGGCTGCCGCTATGCTGAAGCCTATCTTTGAAGAGCAACATGGCAAGAATGGCAGGCTCTCTATCCAGACCGATCCACGATTGTTTCGGGACAGTAAAGCGATTCTGCGGCAAGCAATAGAATTTAGCCGCCTGGCGCCCAATATGATTGTGAAAATCCCGGTCACGCGGGCAGGAATACCAGCGATCGAGGAAGCTACGTACCAGGGCATCAGTATTAATGCGACCGTGTGCTTTACTCTTTCGCAATGTGTTGCGGTTGCCGAAGCAGTCGAGCGCGGTCTCAAACGGCGCGAACGGGAAGGGAAGGAAATCGCCACCATGGGGCCGGTTTGCACCATCATGGTAGGCAGACTAGACGATTGGCTTAAGCTTTTGGCGGAGAAGAACAGTGTGGCGATAGATCCCGGCTATCTCGAGTGGGCGGGCGTGGCGGTATTCAAGAAGACCTATCAGATATTCCGCGATCGAGGTTACCGACTGCGCCTTTTGTCGGCTGCGTTTCGCAATCACATGCACTGGAGCGAGTTCATCGGCGGTGACGTGGTCATCTCACCTCCTCATGCCTGGCAATTGTGCTTCAATGCCAGTGACATCGAGATACGCCCTCGCATCGGTGACCCCGTTCAAGAGAAAGCGGTTGAGGAGTTATCGAGAAAGTTCAGTGACTTTCGCCGTGCCAACACGGAAGAGGGGCTCAGCCTCGCAGAATTTGACTCGTTTGGCCCGACCCTGCGGACCCTTCGGCAATTCATTACTGCCTGTCACGATCTTGACGCGCTGGTGCGAGACTTTCTGGTTCCCAACCCTGATGGATTGTTGGCGATTTGAGCTAAACGTTTTGAGCGAATCCAGATGTCTGATAATGTTGCGTTTAAGGACGTATGCCGTCAAGAAGGACAAACCCGAAGAAGCCAACCAAGGCGGCGAGCATCTCTGACGTTGCCCGCGAGTCCGGTGTGTCCATCTTCACCGTTTCCGCGGTGGTCAACAACAAGAGTCATGTCGGTAAGGGGCTTCGGCAGCGGGTTGAGAATGCGATTCGCAAGCTGAACTACCGGCCAAACCTTATTGCCCGCAGCCTGATTAAACAGAAGACCCAGACCATTGGCATGATTGTGCCGGACATCGCCAATCCTTTTTTCCCGATGGTGGTTCGAGGTGCTGAAGATGCCGCACAGAAGCAGGGCTACAATCTTCTGCTCTGTAACAGTGATGACAGCCTGGCTAAGGAAGAGGTCGCGATTGAATTGTTGCTTTCGAAACGAGTGGACGGAATTCTACTGACGAAGGCAGCGGGAGATTTTCAACCGTCCTTGCGAAAGATGATTAAAGAGGTCAACGTTCCGTTCGTTCTGGTCATGCGCACGTATCCGCAATTAACCAAAGATGCGGTGGTCAGCGACGACTATCAGGGTGCTTATGAAGCGGTGTGCCACCTGGCCCGTTCGGGGCGCCGCCGCATCGCTCTTATCAGCGGACCTTTAAAAATCAGCAACGCCAAAGAACGCTGGCGCGGATTTCGCGATGCCTTGGAAGCAAAAAATCTGCCCTACGACCCTGAGCTGGTTGTAGAGGGAGACTACCGTATCGAATCCGGATTCCGTGCGGGACATTCGCTGCTTTCTCACAGGCCGGATGGAATTTATGTGGCCAATCATCTTATGACAGTGGGATTGCTGAAGGCGGTCGAAGAGATGGGACTAAAGTGTCCGGAGGATTTCGGCCTCGTCAGCTTTGACGACTATCCTTGGCTGGGAATTTTTCGGCCTCGGCTAACCACCGTAGAGCTTCCTAAGCATCAGTTAGGTAGCGAAGCCGCGGAACTGCTCATTCAGCGAATTGCCGGAAATCATGGGAAGCCAGTACTGAAGAAATTGTTACCTGAGCTTCGGATACGTGAATCCTGCGGATTTGCGCAGTTCGTTTCTAATGGACAACACGCGAATGTGCCCGAGTCGGAGCAGGTTCTGACCCACAAGTAAGGCTACGCTCCGCTTACAGGACTGACTTAGGTCTCACTGAAATCGAGAAGTTTCGGCTGTACTGTAAACATTCGCGTTCTATAAGCGGCGTATACGATCCCAATACCAAGCCAGAGTAAGCCAGCATACTTCGTCCAGGACTGCAGGCCCATCAGCAGAACGAAGCAGAACACGCAGCCAAATCCCGGCACAAACGCATCGATGAAAAACCTTCTTCGCACCGCCGCTTGCGGCGAATACCAGAAGTGAAGCAGCGCCACCAGATTCACCGCCGTGAAGGCGAGTAGTGCACCGAAGGTCACAATCTCCGCAGCGCGTTGCCATGGGATCGTCAGCACTGCAATATATGCGAGAACTCCGACAATCCATCCGTTGTATACGGGGTTCCCACTCTGTGGGCTGAGGTAGCCGAAAATTTTTCTGGGTATAACGTCGTCGCGTCCCATGCTATACAACAGGCGTGCAGCGCCCACGTGGCCGGCGAGCCCGCAGGCCATGCTGGAAACCAGGAGCATGACTCCATACGCAGTGAACAGCAGAGCTCCGCCGGCAATTCGCGCCACATCCATAAAAGCGGTTTCGTGATTTTTCAGAGTGGTGTGGTCTGGCAATACCAGCTGCGCAAGGTAAACTTGCAATCCGCTGAAGAGTCCTGTGAAAACACAAACCAGCACCGAAGCAAGGAGGACATTGCGTTTGGGATTCTTCACCTCCTCCGCCAGGATCGAGACCCCGTCAAATCCGATAAATACGAGTGCCGCAAAGGAAGTTCCGGCTGCCAGGGCGCGCAGATCGAAGGTGGCGGGATTGTAGATCGGTTTCAACGAAAACAGTCCGCCCAACTTCTGGTGCAACACTATATGACGGAATGCCAGAACCAGAAACACGGCTGTCACCAGCATCATTAATCCGAGTAAAACTTCGTTCGTGCGGGCATTAAACTTGATTCCCTGGACGGCCATCACCGTGATAAATCCCACGGTCACTGCGGCAAGCAGCGCAAAAGGGAACTGCGGCATCATGCGGTGGATTGCCAGCACGGCATACAGTGCGTTCTGAATGGGTTGGAACAGATATTCCAAGAACATGGCCCAACCCAGAATGAATCCCAGGTGCGGATTCAAGGTTCTACTAATGTAGGAATAAACGGAACCTGATGATGGGTAGATGTTGGCCATGCGCCCGAAGCTGACAGCAGTCACGGACATGGCAATCATGGCGAGCAACAGAGTGGTCACCGTGTGTCCGCGGGAGAGCACTTGGGCTTCGCCAAAAAGTGGAACCGCGGCGATCGGAGAGGTCAGAATGATTCCGTAGTAGATAAGGTCCCACAGACTGAGTACACGCTTTAGATGAGACCGGCCCTGTGTGTCCGTGGGTACGCCCGCAGCAATGGGCTGTGCGCTCATCTGGTTTCCTGAGATCCAAAGAAGTACCGCTCCTTTTTGCGCGCTTCCTCATATTCCCGACGTGCAGCTTGGACGCTTTCGCTCTGAGACACTTCTGCTATAGGAACATCCCACCAGGACTCATAGCCTGGAACCCTCTGGTCATATGCGGTTTCAATCACAATCACCGAAGTGCGCGGCTGTTGGCGGGCGCAACGCAATGCGGCTTCAAGTTCTTTGGCAGTGCGAACACGAACTGCCCAAGCCCCCAGGCTCGCCGCGTTGGCCTCGAAATCAACCGGCAAGAGGTCGCCATCGTATTTCCCGTCGCGGCGATACCGGTACTCTGTGCCCAGTCCCTGGTTGCCGCAGTTTCGGCTGAGGCCGCCGATGCTCGAGAAGCCATGGTTGTCAAGCAAGACGATGTTGAGCTTGTAACCTTCCTGAAGCGAAGTGATGATTTCCTGCGCCATCATCAGATATGAACCGTCGCCCACGAGGACGTACACTTCTCGTTCCGGGTGCGCTATTTTTGCTCCCAACCCGCCTGCGATTTCATAGCCCATGCAGGAATAGCCATACTCCATGTGGTAACCGCCCGGTTGGTGTGTGCGCCATAGCTTGTGAAGGTCTCCGGGCAAACTGCCTGCCGCGCAAACTAAAATGTCCGAAGGCTCGGTGAAGTTATTGACAATGCCAATGACTTCCGCCTGCGTGATGTGAGGCTCGTTACGCAGGGAGTAAATGCGATCCACCTCTTGCTCCCAGCGGGCGCGAAAGTCGGCGATTTTAGCCTCGTAACTTGATTCAACTCTGTACTTCGCAACCGCCTGTTGTAGTTCTTCGATCGTGGCACGGGCGTCACCCGTGAGCGGAAGAGCAGCGTGTTTGCAGGCGTCGAACTCCGCAATGTTGATATTGACGAAGCGGACGGATGGATTCTGGAATGCGGTTTTTGACGCCGTCGTAAAGTCGCTGTAGCGGGTGCCAATTCCAAGAATCAGGTCGGCTTCCCGGGCCAAAATATTTGCACCCGGCGTTCCGGTTACGCCCACAGCGCCGACCTGCTGCGGATGGTCAAAGGGCAGAGATCCCTTGCCGGCTTGTGTCTCACACACGGGAATTCCAGTGGTTTGTGCAAACTTCGATAGAGCTTCCGAGGCTTGCGAATAAAGCAAACCGCCACCAGCGACGATTAGAGGTTTTTTCGCAGCACCAATCGACACCGCGGCGCGCATCAAGAATTTCTCATCACAGCGGCTGCGAGGCACGAGCCACACGCGTTTACCTAAAAACTCCTCGGGGAAATCGAAAGCCTCAGCCTGCACATCCTGTGGTAAGCAAACGGTAACGGCGCCGGTTTCAGCCGGGGATGTCAGAACTCGCAGCGCTTCGGGAAGGGAAGTTAACAATTGCTCAGGACGCTGAATCCGGTCCCAATACCGCGAGACCGCTTTAAAACAGTCGTTTACGGAAATGTCCTGCGTCAGAGGCGATTCCAGTTGCTGTAGTACGGGTGCGACGTTGCGCCGGGCGAAGAGATCGCCTGGCAACAGCAGTACCGGCAGGCGGTTCACTGTTGCCGCGGCGGCGCCGGTGACCATATTTGTGGCCCCCGGACCGATGGATGTGGTGCAGACCATGGCTCTCATCCGGAAGGCTGCCTTCGCAAATGCAGAGGCCGTATGGACCATCGCTTGTTCATTGCGGAATAAGTAGTAAGGCAGAGTCGGATCCTGCTCAAGCGCCTGTCCCATCCCCGCGACGTTTCCATGTCCGAAGATTCCAAGACAACCGGCGAAGAAGCGGTGCTGCTGGCCGTCTCTCTCGAGATGTTGATTGCTAAGGAACGCGACTATTGCTTGTGCGACCGTCAGGCGTCTTGTCATAAGGCTTGGCCCACTCAGGATACGCGCCCCTTCGTTAGACTGACTCCAGGTCACTAGCAATCATGAACAGATGTTGTTTCCGGCGGTTCTGGAACCCCTGAACCCCATACTCCCGCCTCGCTTTCAATCTCCGAACTTTTATTTCCGCACCATAGGCAAACGAGGATCTGGAGTACTCCATTTCGATCGAATCCATGTGTGTCGCAGATCCTCAGTGACGGACAATATACGCGAGGACCCCGCCAGAAAATTCAAGTAGTACACGTCATATCCGGGGCCGGCAACCACCGCGTGAAAGCCGCTGCGTACAAGAACTACGTCCCCGTCCCGAGTTTTCACAGTCTGCCCGTCGGCATCCTGTTCCGAGTACAAATGCTGGAGGGCAAAACCCGCGGGTTGAGAAATCCGGTAGTAGTAGATTTCGTCCAAATCCACTTCGGCGGGTGGATTGTGCGTGTCGTGCTTGTGCGGAGGATAACTGGACCAGTTTCCGCCCGGTGTGTAAACCTCAATTGCGACCAGTTTGTCGGCTGGAAATGATGGTGGCATCACGTCCACAATTTGCCGCGAGACATTTCCGCCGCCTCGCAGGCTACTTACGACGTCATCGGGCGTGATCAATTTGGGTTCCAGCCGGGCTTCGGAAGGCACGCGACATTCCGCAATTTCGCAGGTTGTTTCTGCCGTGAACGAGACATCGCTGTCCGCTGGTAAATATAGGGTATATGGAAGTCCATCGAAAACATTTTTGCGCTTTCCCAGTTGTTGTACCCCTTGTCCCCAGTCCGCACCACAGGTTCCACCCAGCAAGACGAATGCCGCCTCCTCGTGCGCCGTAGATGTTCGAAAAATGCTTCCTGGCTGCAAACGGCGGACAATAAAACTCATCCAGTCCCACTCCGCCTTCTGGCGAGTTAGGTCAATGAGTTTGCCTCCTTGCTGCGGGGGCAAGTTCAGGCAATGGAAAAGTACCGTGCTTTCGCTCAAATGGTCTCCGGTTTAAAAGTTGAACCGTCGTTGCTCTAAACGTTTTGACAATATTGCAAATGCAGCCCATCGTTGTCAACGACTGTCTGACTCTGCGAGGGTAATTCACGGGAATGCAACGATAGCTAAAAGTAGAAGATTTGTCTTGACTCTGTAGATCAATCGTTGATATAAGCGCACATTATAAGCGTTTTGACGAACGCCACTGGGGCGCAGAAAACGAGAGCAGCAATCCTCGGGAGGGAACCATGAGACCGAATCATTGGTGCGAGAGTCACACAGGCGGCAGAGCGGTGGGCGTCGGCAGTTCGCTAGTGAGGTACTCTTTTTTGATTGTGGCAGTATTGGCATTGGTATGCAGTCTGAACCCCCCGTTGCACGCCAAGGTAGCCGCTGGCATTTCCGGAATCGTGACAGACCCCAGCGGCGCAGTGGTTTCAGGCGCAGCTATACAGGTGAAGGCCATAGAGACCGGAATTGTAGAGACGCGGCAGACGAACGCCGAGGGATTTTTCGCGTTTGTGAACCTGCAGCCGGGACGCTACGACCTTGAAGTGCGGCAGACCGGCTTCACTGCATATCGCCAGACTGGGATACTGCTGGACGTCGATTCGGCCAAAATTCTGAATGTTACGTTGAAGCTTGGCCAAGTGAGTGAGAGGGTGGACGTTTCCGGTGAAGCCGTGCAATTGGATACGGCCAGCACGCAACTGGGAGAAGTCATCAGCGCGCGAACGATCACAGCCGTACCCCTGGTAACGCGCAGCTATACAGATCTGCTAGCCCTCCAGCCCGGGGTTACCCCTTCTTCGTCGGGCCTCGCCGGCGGCCAGGGAGGTCAGTTCAGCGCCACCGGGTTTACCTTTACCAACGTGTCGGGCGATCTGAATGCCGGAAATTTGTCGGTCAACGGCCAGCGCGAGTCATCGAATGGTTTTCTCTTGAATGGAACCACGGTGCAAGAGTTCGCCTTCTCCGGGACGGCGATCATTCCCAATCTAGACTCGATAGCGGAGTTTCGCATCGTGACCAACAATTTCGATGCGGAATATGGGAACTATGCGGGCGGTCAGATCAACGTCATCACCAAATCAGGCTCGAACAGATTCCACGGAGGCGCCTTCGAATTTCTGCGGAATACCGCATTTGATGGCACGAACTATTTCTCCAAGCTGGGCAAGGACGATCATAAGCAGAACCAATTCGGCGGAACTATTGGCGGCCCCATTGCGCAAAACAAGTTATTTTTCTTCGGCGACTACCAGGGCAACCGCGTTGTTCAAGGGCAGAGCGGCGGTACGGGACTAACCCCGGTACCGACCGCTGCGCAGCGCACTGGTGACTTCTCGGCATTAGCCGGCTCCTTGACCGGCGTTGTGCAGGGACCCGCATGGGCGCAGCAACTTTCGAACACTCTGGGCTATGCGGTGACGCAAGGCGAGCCCTACTATTTTTCGGGTTGCACATCGGCACAATGTGTCTTTCCAGGTGCTCAGATTCCGACCAGCGCATTTACTGCGCCTTCCCAGAAACTGTTGCAGTTCGTCCCCCCGGGAAACGCCGGGGATGGTGAGTTCACTCCAGTTGTCTCCCCGGCGCGGCTCAGCGACAACAAGGCTAGCGGCAGGGTGGACTACAACTCGCACATGGGGCTGCTCACGGGGTACTATTTCTTTGACCAATATCGCCAGAGCGTGCCGAATATATTCCTTCCCGGCTTTGGCAGCGACTTCACCGGCCGTTCCCAGGTCGTGAATGTAGGAGATTCGAAGACTCTGGGCACAGCGTCGGTGA
>JAOAPL010000038.1 GCA_025462925.1 Acidobacteriaceae bacterium | reverse complement strand
TAAGCGATGTAGGCGACCTCTACACCCGCGCTGCCGCCCGCAAGTATCTCGACGTTGCTGGTGTGAGCTGCCATATCGGATCGCAGATCACTACAGTTGAACCGTTCGCGAAAGCAATGCTGCGGATCGCTGAACTCGTGCGCGCCCTCTCCGCAAATGGACACAACATCCGCTACGTCGACGCAGGCGGAGGACTCGGGATCTCGTACAAGAGCGAAGACGCCGAGACCGATAACTTTGAAGGGAAGGCCTCAGCGTACGCCCATGCTTTGCACGACTCATTAGGCGGTTTAAAAGTTCATCTTCTTCTGGAGCCCGGCCGCTCGATTGTCGCTCCCGCAGGCGCGCTTCTGAGTCGCGTAGTGGTCACCAAACAGAATGGGAAAAAGCGTTTTGTGATCGTCGACGCCGCCATGAATGACCTTCTTCGGCCCTCTCTCTATGGCGCATATCACGAGATTGTCCCTGTACAGTTGAATCCGGTCTTGCAAATGACCAAAGCTAGCTCTGTAGTGGACGTCGTGGGACCGGTATGCGAAACGGGCGACTTCTTTGCGCGTGACCGCGAACTGCCGCATCTGCACGAAGGAGATCTCGTGGCCATACTCGATGCCGGCGCCTATGGGATGTCTCTGTCCTCGAATTACAACACCCGCCCGCGAGCAGCCGAAGTGATGGTGGACGGCTCCGCTGTCACAGTGGTTCGGAAGCGGGAGACGATGAAGGATTTGTTTCGGCAGGAAACTTAATAGCAGCGTAGAGCCTTACCGCTCTCCCCATTTCAGCTTTGTCCGCAGTACGTCAAAGAATGTGCGGCCCGGCAATCGAACCAGATGGACTTGATGCTCAGACTTCTTGCACACCACTCGGTCTCCATCCAGCACCGGCATTCCAACCTGGCCATCCACGGTAAGGAACGCCTCGTCTGGCCTGCTGCGAACAAGGACGCCGATCTCTGCAGAGTCCCGGACCACTAGGGGGCGGTTCGTCAGAGCATGGGGCGACACCGGAGTGATGACGAATGCATCTACTGAAGGCTCCAGAATAGGCCCGCCCGCCGCGAGCGAGTACGCAGTCGATCCCGTGGGGGTGGAAACGATAACTCCATCAGCTTTGTAATTGGCAACGAACTCGTTATTGACGAAGATGTCCACCTCCGTCATGCGCGCGATTGGTCCTTTTGTGACCACAACATCATTCAGTGCCAGATACTCAGCGATGCAATCATTGCCGCGCTGCACGCAGCACTGCAGCATCGAGCGGGACTCCCGGGCGAAGCGTTTCCGTTCGACCGCCTCAAAAGTCGCGTAGAGTTCCGTGACCGGGACCTCAGTCAGGAATCCCAGTGATCCAAGGTTAACGGCCAGAATCGGAATGTTCACCTTTGCTACGGCGCGCGCAGCAGCGAGAAGAGTCCCATCGCCGCCTAGCACGATCACCAGATCCGGATTCTGTGCCGCGATCTCTGACCTCTGCACCACCGGAATTCCGTGCGCGCAGCAGATCGCCGAGTCCGGATCGACGAGAACTTCGCAGCCGCGCTTGTGCAGCCACTCGACTAGTTCCGGAACAAGCGTCCTGAGTTCGGGCTTGCCAGGCTTCGCGACGATGACGATCTTCTTCATATCTTTCAGAACTTCGCAAACTTGGTGAACTTCGTTAATTCCATACGTTGTTCCGGCTTCGACGACCCTTGCATGACCAGTACCACGCCCTCCGGAGAAAGCCACACCATGATGTTGGGCATTGTTTTGGTCTTCATCTCGAAGATGCTCGCCGGAATTCTTTCTCCTGACACATCAATCTCATCTTCCCCAATGTACTGCACTTCCGCTTCAAACGAATCCAGCTTGGGACCAGCGCTCGTCATTCCCACCATCTGCACCAGGCGCACTTTGCTAGGCTTGTCAGGCATTTTTTTTGCGCGACGGGCAATGCTGCCCAGCATCCACGGCGACGGAAGGTAGAGATTATAGGGCCTGTCCATCGCCATAGTTGCGTGCAGGCCGGCGCTGTCACAGGAAAACTCTTTCGCTTGCATGCTGCAGTTCAGTTCCTTCGCTGACCCGATTCCACCGATCCTGATCTGGATAGGAAAAAGCCCCGGCGCAAAATTCACTCCGACATCAATGATCGTCGGCTGCTCCTGCGTGTCTTTCGATACGATCCATTGCTCCTGCAGCTCATAGCCAACATTCGTTCTATACAGAGTCCACGGCTCGCCAACAATCTGAGCAACCTTGCCGTCCTGCTTCTTTAGCTCGTACTTTCCTTCGGCGATCTTTTCGCGAACCGGTACGGTATCGACCGCCTTCGCTTTCGCTGCCGGGACCGCCTTCTTTCTTTTCTGCTGCGCGACTCCGGAAGTTGCAATAGCGAACACGCACAGCACGATCGCAAAGCAGCGTCGCTTATTTGCCGATTTTGGCATGAAGCAAAAACTCCCGATTGCCTTCTGTACCCAGGATGGGCGAATCGATAACATCAATATCCGCGAATCCAAGTTGCGAAACCGCATCGCGGACCTTCTTCACTGCCGATTGCTGCGCAGCCTCATCCTTAACGATACCGCCTTTGCCCACCGATTCCCTTCCGACTTCAAATTGCGTCTTGATGAGTACCACTATCTCTCCCGAAGAGCCTTTGAACGCTGCCTTCACCACGGCCGGGAGCACGAGTGTAGCACTGATAAATGAGACATCCATCGTCAGGAATTCGACGGATTCGCTGACTGCCTCCGCCGCGAGATACCGCGCGTTCGTCTTCTCCAGTAATCGTACGCGGGCATCGGCTCGCAATCGCGCATCGATCTGTCCGTAACCCGTGTCCACTGCGATCACCGTCGCCGCACCGTGTTGCAACATGCAGTCGGTGAAGCCGCCGGTCGAAGTTCCTACGTCCATACAAACTTTTCCGGCGAGATCAATCTTCCAATGTTCAATCCCTCGCTCCAACTTCAAACCACCGCGACTAACGTACTTGAGATCGTTTCCGATGATCCGAATCTCGGATTGATCGTCAACATTCGAACCTGATTTGGAAACCTTCTGTTCATTCGCGAGCACACGACCAGCCAGGATCAGGGCCTGCGCGCGCTCACGCGAAGTCACAAGTCCGCGGTCCACCAGCAATTTGTCGATTCTTACCTTCACCGCGAATCAGCTTAGCACTTCCATCGCATACATCTCGGGAGCATCGCTCGATGTTGCCGCACACATAAGTGTGCAAACCGCTCAGGCCTTCGTCAGTGCTAAACTTTTTCGAGTAACGGTGAAGTTGTTTGTAGGTTTTTCCACATTTCGGTTGAAAACTCGGCTGCTGCCAAGCAGTCCATCCTTGCGATACAATAATTACATCCCTTTAGGAAAATAATTAATCATGGCCACGAAAACTAAAGACCGCGCGGAAACGACTGCGGCATCCGCAAAAACGGTCAACGGCACGGCTCCTTTGCCGGAAGCGAAGCTGAAACAGATTTACGCCACCATGCTGAAGTGCCGGACGATGGAAGAAAAGATCCGCATCCTCTTCAAGCAGGGTCGATTCTCCGGCAACTACTACGCCGCGGTCGGACAGGAAGCAACCGAAGTCGGATGCGCCATCGACCTCCG
>JAOAPL010000023.1 GCA_025462925.1 Acidobacteriaceae bacterium | reverse complement strand
TGGGCAACGTGGTTGACTCGGTTAACTACATGCTCGACAACTTTACGCGTGTGCTGGAGCGAGTCCGCAAGAGCGCCATTGATGTGGCGTCGAACGCGAACGAGATTCTGCTTTCGTCCGAAGACATGTCTGCCGGTGCAACGCAGCAAGACCAGGAGATCACGAACACATCATCCGCCGTCGAAGAACTGACGGTCTCGATGAAACAAGTCTCGAACAATGCGGAAGCCAGCGCTGAAGCTGCGCGACGCGCACTCGATGCCGCCGAGCAGGGCAACCGCGCGGTACGCGACACGCTGGAAGGAATGCAGCGCATCCGCGCTTCCGTGCAGGCTACCGCGAAGAAGATCAAATCGCTGGGTGACCGCTCGCTGGAAATTTCAGAGATCATCAACGTCATCAACGACATTACAGAACAAACAAATCTTCTCGCGCTCAACGCCGCAATCGAAGCGGCGCGCGCCGGAGAAGCAGGACGCGGATTCGCGGTGGTCGCCGATGAAGTCAGAAAACTGGCTGAACACTCGCGTACCGCGACGAAAGACATTGCCGCGCTCATCAAGGCCATCCAAGCCGAGACAAACGAAGCCGTAGTGGTCATGGAAGAAGGAACCAAGGAAGTGGAAGTGGGAGCGCGACTCGCCGACCAAGCGGGAAAAGCGCTAGAAGCGATCTCAAGCGTTGTCCGCCAATCGGCCGAACTGGTACAGGAGATATCACTCGCTTCGAAGCAGCAGGTGCGCGGTACTGAAGGCGTCGCGAACGCGATGCAGATTATTTCGAACATCACACGCCAGACATCACAGGGCGCGCGGCAGACTGCACGCACGGTCGAACACATGGTGAAGTTGTCAGAGCAACTGAACGAGGCGCTGTCGCAATTCCGCATCGCTTCGGGTAACTCGCAAAATCCGCAAGCCGTGAGCGAGGTCGCTGCGGCGGCGAGACGGTAGGTTTTCACCAGAAACAAAGAGAAAAATCACAGGGGCTAAAGCCCCGGTTATTTTGCAAGGGTATGGCACGACTAAAGTCGCGCCCCGATACAGATGAAGCAAACCCGTTTCGCAGGGATCAAGAGAACCTGACAAGAGCTGAATGGTGACTCAACAAGCCACAAGCGCGGTTGTAAGCGAACACGAACTCTCGGAGATGCGCTCTCTTTTGGAGCAGCGCTCGGGGATATTGTTCGATGTGTCGCGGGAAAGATTTTTCTCCATACGTGTGCGTGAGCACATGAGCGAGAAGAAGATGGCGCACGGGTCAGAACTGCTGCGTGTGATCCGCGGATCGAACGTTGAGTACGACAGGTTTTTGGAACGGCTGCTGACACAGGAGACTTCGTTCAATCGTTATCCCGCGATCTTTCGCGCGCTGGAAAATAAAGTCCTTCCGGAGATGCACGTAAAAAAATTCTGGGAGAACCCGAGGGCGCTTCGGATATGGAGCGCGGGCTGCGCGTCAGGAGAAGAGCCGTACACCATCGCAATCACGGTGGCGGACACGATCGAGTCGTCCGAGGCATGGAACATCGAGATTCTTGCGACTGACATCAGCAAGCAAGCACTCGAGTTTGCGGAGCGGGGAGTTTATCCGCGCAGGGAATTGGAGACGCTGAAGCCGCATCATCTTACGAGTTACTTCACGCAGGAAGGCCCGAATTTTAAAGTCAGGCCAAAGATCCGGAAGATGGTGTCATTCGCCCCGCTGAACCTGGCGCAGGCGGTTTACATGGGAAAGTTCGACTGCATCTTCTGCATGAACGTGCTGATCTATTTTTCGGACGAACGCCGGGCCGCGCTTATCCAACGTTTTTACGATTACCTGGAACCGGGCGGATATTTATTTCTAGGTCACGCGGAGTCAGTGGCCAAAGCTGGAGTGAATTTCCAGCCTATCGTTGTTGGTGATTCGTTGATCTATCAGAAGCCGGATAATGCCGCGACCAAGAAATCGACGGCAGCCGGGCAGGAGAAGTCTTGAGCACGCCGGGGCAAGAATTCGTGGAGGTATTCCTTACGGAAGCCTCCGAGCACCTGCAATTCCTGCGGGAGTACTCCGGCATTCTCATGGATCCGTATCCCATGCCGGAGGATGTGGAGCGCTTGTACATTTCTGCGCACACGCTCGAGGGAACATCGGCGTCCTACGGCTATCCGCTGTTCTCGGAAGTTTCCGCCAAGCTCGCCCACATCTTTCAATACGCGATGAACGCGACGATCGGACCCGAAGCCTCGGGTCCGCTGGTCGAGTTCATCTCTGAAGGCGTGGCTGTCCTCGAATCTGACCTCATCATGATCAGCGCGAACAACGTTGAGGCGGAAGAGGACATCAACTCGTTCAAGGTGAAGTATCCGTTTGCGTTTCAGGCGCCGGCGGCACCTGCGCACGAGGAACCAGTAGCGGCTCCGATCATCCATGTCGAGCATCAGCCTGAACACGAGTTCGCTCATGAGAGTGCGCCAGTCGAGACTCAGCCTGTTGCTCCGCAACCCGTTGCGCGCGTTCCTGAAATCCACATCGAGCCGCTTGAAGCAGACGGCGAAGTGCCAGCCGAGATCCTTGAATTCTTTGTTCCGGAAGCGGAAGAGCATTTGCAGATCGTCCAGGACTGTCTGCTCGCTCTCGAAGCCAATCCGAACGCGGAAGACATCAACCGCCTTTTCCGCGCTATGCACACGGTGAAGGGAAGCGCGGCCCAGGTTGGATTGCAGCGCATCGCACGCGTTGCGCATCGCGCGGAAGACCTGGTCGGACGCCTGCGTGACGGTTTGCTGCATCCCAGCGCTGAGATCGTGGACATCTGCCTTGAGTCGGTCGATGCGCTGAAGAAGTTCCTTTATAACCAGTGGACAGACGAAGCGACAATGCAGACAGCAGTGAAGTCATTGCTGACGCGCATCGCTCGACTCGCGCCGGAAGAAGTTGAAGGTGAGGGGGCAGTTGCGCAAGAAGCTGCGCCGGTCGTCGACAAGCAGCAGATTACGCTTGCGGAGAAGGCAGAGCCGGTTGCGGTTTTGCAAGAAGAGCCTGCCTCCGAAGAGTTTTCTGTCGCAGCTTCCAGCAGCGATTACATTGCGCGCATGGCTGCACCTGCCGAGCCGAAAGAAGAAGAGGCTGCGGGCGGAGTCACGGCGGCGAAGCGCGACATCACTGCGGTTGCCCAGTCGAAATCGGTGCGCATCGCCTTGGAGCGTTTGGACCGCATGATGAATGCGGTGGGCGAGTTGGTCATCAATCGCACGCGAATGTTAGGCAGGCTCGCGGAACTGGAGCGGCTGGCTGATGTCCTGAATTTTTCCAAGGGCCGCATGGCGGACAAGGTCACTGAATTCCAGGAGAAGTACGAGTTCAGCCGGCTTACATCGCCGCAAGCGCAGCAGTATCCGTCGCAATCGTATATGGGTGGCGGTGAATTTCCGTTTCGCGGCGGCTTCTCCAGCTACTCGGGTGGATATGATTCTTCACTCGCCGAATTCAGCGAGTTGGAGATGGACCGCTACGATGATTTCAGCATCCTCTCCCGGTCCCTGACGGAAATCTCAGCCGACATCAGCGAAGTGCTAACACAGCTCGACGGCTTCGTGCGGCGCGTAGATTCCGATATTGATGAGTTCACCAAGCTTGCGCATCGCTTGCAGGACGAAATCACGCAAGCGCGCATGGTGCCTATCGGCAATTTGTATGCGCGATTGTCACGCACTGTGCGCGATGCCGCGAAGGCGGCGAACAAACAAGTTGAACTCACGTTGGCGGGCGCCGAAACTGAGCTCGACAACAACATCATCCAGCAGATATCCGATCCGCTGATTCACCTGGTACGCAACTCAGTGGCGCATGGACTGGAGCGCCACGACGAGCGTTATCACACGGGAAAGAGCGATCACGGCAATGTTGCAGTGCGCGCGTACCATCGCGGCAACCACATCTTCATTGAAGTGGAAGACGATGGGCGCGGCATTGATTACGAGAAAGTGAAACAGACGGCGATCGCTGCCGGGCTGGTCCATGAAGAAGATGCGGCGAACCTGGCCGAGCGCGATCTGCTCGAATTCCTCTTCCACCCCGGCTTCTCCACGGCGCCGCGCAAGACGGAATTGGCAGGGCGCGGAGTGGGACTCGATGTAGTCCGCGCGAACCTGTCGTCGCTGAACGGCGAGATAGAGATTGAAACGTCAAAGGGACACGGCACGCGGTTCACGCTTAAAGTCCCACTGACATTGATCATTTCGCAGGCGCTGTTCGTTCGCTCTGGGAAGCATACGTTTGCGATGCCGCTCTCGTTTGTCGAAGAGATCCGACGATTGAAGGAGTCTGACATTGAAGAGGTTGGCGGCAAGCTGCTGACAAAGGTCCGCGATGTAGTGACGGAAATCGTGCGGCTGGATACGCAACTCGGACTTGAACAGGTGGAGCCGGTGAACGGCTATTACCGGATGGTCATTGCCAATGTCGCCGGGCGGCAAGTGGGAATCGTCGTAGAAGAAGTGCTGCGCAAAGACGAGATTGTCATCAAGAGTCTGGGCGAATATCTGCGCAACGTGAAGATGTTCCCGGGCTCGACCATTGCACCGGATGGCAGTTTGATCCTATTGATCGATGTAAACCGCTTGGTGGTTGGCGAATCGATCGAGCATCGTCCCTTGATGACGAGTGGGATGGCAGCACGCATCTTTGCACCGGGCGCAGTTGCGGTCGCAACAGGCGCGATTCCGGTTGCGGCGATCGATGTTGTCGAAGACGAGAAGGTGGTTGTGCTCGCCGATGATTCCATCAGCGTGCGCAAATTTGTGGGACGGATGCTGGAGAAGGCGGGTTATCGCGTCAAGCTTGCGTCGGACGGACTGGAAGCGCTGGAGATCGCCACGCAGATGAAGTGCGATCTCGTCGTCACGGACCTAGAGATGCCGCGGACCAATGGATACGAGTTGATATCGCACCTGCGGCAGAATCCGCAGACGAGAAATATTCCGGTAATGGTTGTGACTTCCCGCGCAGGCGCTAAGCACCGCGACCGCGCGATGAAAGAAGGCGCAGCCGCTTTCATGACCAAGCCAGTGCAGGACGACCAGTTCATCGCAGCCGTGGTCCAGTTGATCGGCCATGGCGCGGGACAGAGAACGATCTCAGTAGATGCAGCACAGGTCACGCATTAACGAATCCGGGTAAGTGGACGAAGAATGAACGTGCCAGGAAAGAAAATTCGGGTGTTGGTGGCTGACGATTCGGCCTTCATGCGCAAGGTGCTGGTAAGCATTATCGGCGCCGATCCGCAGCTTGAGGTGGCGGGCGAGGCGCGTGATGGTCGTGATTGCGTTGCGCAATCGGAGGCGCTTACTCCGGACGTGATCACCATGGACATCAACATGCCGCACATGGATGGACTGCAGGCGACAGAAGTGATCATGTCGTCAAAGCCACGTCCTATCGTGATCGTCAGCTCGGAGTCACGCGAAGGCGCGGACACGACTCTGAAGGCGCTGGAACTCGGGGCAATTGATTTCATTGCGAAGCCTTCGAGCGGCATTGACCTGGACATGAATTCAGTGCGCGATGACCTTTGCAAGAAATTAAAAATGGCGTCGAAAGTCAGAGTAGTGCGCACGGCGGCAAAGACAAAATTAGCGCAGGAAATTTCGAGTTCTGCTCCGCGGACGGAGCCATCGTTGCCATCGGGTTATGCCGGAGCGGCAAATGCGATCAACTCAAGGACCGCAGTGAGCGAGCCTGCGAGGCCGGCGAGCAACGTGTTTTCTTCCGCAGTGTCAGGCGCTCCGGCGAGGACTGGCGGACGATTCCCATTAATAATGATTGCGGCGTCAACCGGCGGGCCGGCGACGCTGATGAAATTTGTTCCTTCGTTCCCGAAGGATTTTCCCGGGGCAATATTGCTGGTTCAACACATGCCCGCGAGTTTCACTTCGCAATTCAGTCATCAACTTGCGGAGATTGCAGCGATCCGGGTGAAGGAAGCAGAGCCTGGGGAAATTATCGCGCCGGGGAACTTGTATCTTTGTCCGGGTTCGGGGCACATGCGGGTTTCGCAAACCGGGCGTCTTACGCTGGACGAAGGCGCACGGATCAATGGATATCGCCCATGCGCAGATGTAACGCTTGAGACCGGCGCGGACTTCGCGGGCAATATGGGGATCGGCGTGGTTTTGACCGGGATGGGGAATGATGGATGCCGCGGCGTGCAGGCGATCAAAGCTGTCGGCGGATACGTCATCGCGCAGGATGAAGCAACGTCAGTGATCTTCGGGATGAACGCCGAGGCAATCAAGACCGGGGCGGTGGATCAGATCCTGCCGATTGAAAATATCTACAACGCCGTGGAAAAGCGCGTGCTGTATATCTTTGGGGCGTCGAAGGTGGGCGCGCTATGAAGCTGAAGCGTAGCACCGGACGCGCAAAGAAACAGCAACTCGAAGACGTGATTATCTTCAACGTCGCGGATACGCGGTTTGCCATTGCTGCAAACGCGGTGGATGAGATCCGCAACATGGATGGGCTGGCGGCACATAAGTCCGGCTTCGATCAAAGGCTGGCAAAAGTAAAGTTTACGCTGGTGCGCGAGAAGAAAGATCGCGACAAGGTTTATTTCGTCGTCGATGCCAGCGCTCATTTTCGTACATCGGCTTCGAAAGGGAGCCGCGTGCTCGTGATGCGGAACTCGTCAGTCGCCTTGATGGTGGATGGCATCGACCGCATGATGCAAATCTCGGCGGTGATCACGATGCCCAACGCGTTTGGCGGGGAGGAGCGGAACTGGTATCGCGGACTGGCGGTAATGGATGGCAAAGTTGTTCCGGTGATCAATCCGGAATCGTTTCTGAGCAAAGGCGAGATCGCGCTGTTGGAAGCCAAAACCAGGGCGCAGTCAGTGTCAGTGGAAACGGCGAAGGGAGCGGCGTTAGCATGAGCCTCCATTCACAACAAAAATTCGTGTTGTTCCCGCTGGGGAAAAAGCGATTCGCGATGTCGGCAGAGCATGTGACGGAACTTGCGCAACCGGACATCCTGCAGACCTTTCCGCATACAACGAAATTACTGGCAGGAGTCTTGGTGCGACGCGGACGCATCGTTCCGGTGCTCGACATTGCGCAGGTACTACTGGGGCCCGATGCTCCGGCGCGAAAGTTTTATTTGATCGCCAACCGGAAGTTCGGGAGCGAACTGGAATGGACAGCTGTTCCGGTGACGGGGGAATGTGAATTGTTGAATTCGGAGATGGTCGCGCCAACGGGCCGGCTGCCGCGATATGTAGCGGGATTATTGTCGTTGCAAGGCGAGATCGTGGAAGTGATTGATTTGGAAAAACTCGCAAACGCGGAGGCGGCGTAATCATGGCGGCTGCCGTAGGAACCAAAGTGCCGCGATTGTTGCTTATCGACAGCAACGTCTTTTTCGCGAAGCGGCTTGGTGACGCGCTCAAGGGTGAAGGGTTTGAAGTGGTACACAATACGCAGGCAGCGTTTGCGCTGACGTCGCTGGAGTGGGACATGCCGGTGGCGATCCTGTGTTCAACGAACATGCGAGAGATGGGAGCGTTCGACCTGCCGAAGATCATCCACGGTGATGCGAAGACCGCGAGCATCCCAATCATTGCCATGGGCGAGGGCGGCGACCAGGCGCTGATGGAGGCATTCCGCGCGGGTTGCGACGACTACGTTGATCGGCGACTGGGGCCCGAACACATCGCAACGCATGTACGCACATTTCTGAAGAGCCACACCGAAGGCTTCCAACCGACGCAGATGTTGACGACGTCGGAGACGGCGCTGAGCGGAAGCTTATCGCACCTGGATCTGCCGGGAGTAGTGCAGATGTTGTGCCACTCGCGAAATTCGGGGGCGCTGCACATCAATGCCAATGACATTGACGGCATCATCTTCTTTGAGGCGGGAGATATTTCGCACGCCGAAGCGGGTGATCTGATCGGCGATGATGCGGTCGTTCGCATTGTGAAGCGGTGTAACGGCGTGGAGACTGGCGTTTACAAATTTATTCCCGGGGCGGAGACGACTACGCGCACGGTGCTGCGGTCGGCGACGGACCTGATGCTGGACGCGCTGCGGCAGGTGGATGAAGGCGGCCATGACGAAGAGATGGCCGAGGGGGGAGCATAGCGTGGGCGCAACACCTACAGTTTATTTTATCGACGACAGCGCGACCATGCGTGAGGTCATCAAGATCGCCTTCCGCCGCGAGAACATCAACGTCGTCGCATATAACGATGCAGCCAGCGCGTTGGCGCAATTTGAATCGGCGAAGCCGGATGTTGTGATCACCGATGTGATCATGCCGGACAAAGACGGATACGAGGTCTGCCAATTCATCAAGCAACATGCGTCGCTGAGTCATACGCCGGTCATATTGATGTCCGGCGTGGTGAACAGGTCGGTAGCCGAAAAAGCATTTTCGGTGAAGGCTGATGAGCTCATCCGCAAACCATTTCAACCGCAGGACCTGATCACGCGTGTCCGACATTTATTGCAGCCGGGAGTGCCTGTAGCTACGCCTCCAGCGGTTGCTGCGGCAACTGCTGCGGCTACATTGAGCAGCATTTTTCAAGCACCAGCAGCTGTCGCCGGAGCGCCGCGAGTTGCACGTCTGCCGCAAGCGCCTGCGGTTCCAGCGCCGGTCGCATATCCGCCGGTCGGGGCACAAGCTCCGATGCCTGCGCCACGTCCAATTGCGGCTGCGCCCGTTGCTGCACCCGCACCAGCGCCGGTTAGACCGGCTGCGGTCCCGTCATCGTCTATGTCTGCCTCGGCGGATATTCCGAAGCTGCGGCTGGAGGTGATGCGTTTGGAAGGATTGGTCAAGAAGCTGCAATCGGAATTGGCGGCCGAGCGTGAGTACGCACGCGCGCTTGAAGAGCATGTAAAGACGCTACAGGAGTCTGAGTAGCTAATGTTCTTTTGAGAAGTGCCGATGAACTTAGTGCATCGTTCCTTCGGGGGGAGGGACGACGCCGGGTAAAAAGGGCCTGCCGTGCGGAAGCGCGGCACGCCCCTTTTTATTCCCGCCTAAGAACGATAACCATCAGAAACCAAGCGTGTCATCTGCCGAAGGGCCATAGATTGCCGGAACTGGCTGCCCGTTAAGACGCAAATACACGCCAAGCTGGGCGCGATGATGGATGATGTGGTTGAGGAACATCTGCCGATAAGCGAGAAAACGGGCTCCCTCGAATAAGGGCTTGCCACTGAAAAGCAGCTTCCAGTTTTGCTTCCATGCCTCGTCCGGCAGGGCAATAAGGGCGCTGCGAACCTTCGCTGCACCTTCATCCAGCACACTGACAAGTTGTGCTGCGGACTCGATCGGCAAAGGTTTGTAACTGCCGGCAGAAAAATCTAAATGAGGAGTAGTCAAAACGCTGAGTCCGAAACCGGCAAGCTGGGCTACGTGAGGCGCAAGCTTGCCCAGCGGCATGGACTTCGGATGGGGCGCGAATTCCGGCTTGTCGGCTGGAACCCGCTCAAGCGTGGCTCTGGTGCTTTTCATCTCTGCATCAAATTCCGGCAATAGCAGTTCGCTTATGGACATGTATCCTCCGATTTAGTGAATCTCAATTATCTACTAATCCTCGCGACGGCCCTACGCGAAGAAAAACTCCTTCGTTCTCAAATCCCGAATCGTGTCCCGCAGCTTGGCTGCCTTCTCAAACTCAAACTTCTTCGCGGCGTCGCGCATGTCGCTTTCGAGCCGGGCGATGTACTCTTCCAATTCTTGCTGGCTACCAAGTTCGGGGATTCCTTCCGTAAGATCGGCGAGATCGGTGTAATCTGCTGCGACGATCCCGGCCAGTTGCATGTCCAAATTTCGGATGATGGTCTGCGGGGTTATGTCGTTCTCCTCGTTGTAGGCCTGCTGAATGGCGCGGCGACGATCCGTCTCGTCCATGGCTGTGCGCATCGAATCAGTCATGCGGTCGGCATAGAGGATCGCGCGACCATTCAGATTGCGGGCACATCGGCCAATAGTCTGAATCAGCGAGCCAGTGGAGCGCAGGAAACCTTCTTTGTCGGCGTCGAGAATGGCGACCAGCGAGACTTCGGGTAGGTCCAATCCTTCGCGCAGCAGATTGATGCCGATCAAGACGTCGAACTCGCCTTTGCGCAGCCCGCGCAGGATCTTGATGCGCTCCAGAGTCTCAATCTCAGAGTGCATGTAGCGGCACTTCACGCCGACTTCGCTGTAGTACTCGGCCAGGTCCTCGGCCATGCGCTTGGTGAGCGTGGTCACTAAAACACGCTCATTGATCTTCGCGCGTTCGCGGATTTCATGCAGCAGGTCATCGATCTGTCCTTTCACTGGGCGGACTTCAACCGGAGGATCGATCAATCCGGTGGGCCGAATGATCTGCTCCACAACAACACCCGCGGATTTCGTAAGCTCATACGGGCCGGGAGTAGCGGAGACGTAGATGATCTGATTCATCCGCTGCTCGAATTCTTCGAATTGCAGCGGACGGTTATCCAGGGCCGATGGCAGGCGGAATCCGTATTCGATGAGGTTCTTCTTGCGGGAGCGGTCGCCGTGCCACATGGCATGCAATTGCGGGACGGTCTGGTGCGACTCGTCGATGAACATGATGAAGTCGCGAGGGACGTAATCGAGGAGCGTCGGCGGAGCTTCGCCGGGGAGGCGTCCGGAGAAGTGCCGCGAGTAGTTCTCGATGCCGTGGCAGAAACCCATGCTCTTGATCATCTCCAGATCAAATCGCGTGCGCTGGTGGATACGCTGAGATTCCACCAGCCGTCCCTGTTTCTCTAGTTCCTTTTCCCACCACGCCAGTTCTTCAAGGATGGTGTTGACGGCGCGGTTCTTGCGTTCAAGCGGCATTACATAGTGACTCTTGGGATAGATCGGCAGCCGCTGATATTTCTGCTTCACCGTGCCGAAGAGCGGGTCTATCTGCGAGAGAGAATCGATCTCATCGCCGAACAACTCAATCCGATAGGCCATGTCGTCATAGGTGGGGAAGACTTCGATGACGTCGCCGCGCACGCGAAATGTTCCGCGACGGAATTCGGAATCGTTGCGCTCATAAAGGATCTCGACGAGACGGCGGACGATGTCCTCGCGCTTGATCTTCTGTCCCTTTTCCAGAAAGAGCAGCATGCCGTAGTACGCTTCCGGCGAGCCCAGACCGTAGATGCAACTTACCGA
>JAOAPL010000114.1 GCA_025462925.1 Acidobacteriaceae bacterium | reverse complement strand
GGCACACCAGCAACTAAAAGATCACCACAATGCACTCGCTGCGTTTGATCAAGCACTTCAAGTCGAGTCAACCTATGCTTATGCGCATGATCAAAAAGGTCGTTCGCTCGCACAACTCGGAAACTATCGCCAAGCCCTTGAAGAACTGCAGCGGGCCTCCCGGAGTAACCCGGAATATCAAACGCGACGCGAACATCTTCTCGCGCTCGGTTCTCTCTACGCACAGTTGGACTTGATGGATGAAAGTATCACTACATATGAGAAGGCTTATCAACTTTTCCCGAGTGACGCGGAGGCTGTGTACGGCTACGGCTGGGCCCTAGCTACGTCCAAAAGATTTGCGGAAGCGGAGCCGGTTTTGAGTAAAGCGGTGATGCTCAAACCGAACAGGGCCGACGGACACTACAATCTGGGCATTGCCCGTGCAGCTCTGGGGCGGCCGAACGAGGCCGCGAGCGAGTTCGAGGAAACCATCCGTTTAAGTCCCGAGTGGGGCAATGCGCATTGCGGCTTAGGGACAGCATATAAAGACTTAGGGCGGTTCGACGCAGCCGCGGACGCTTTAAACAAGGCGATTCGCATCAGCCCTGACGATCCAGACGCCTATGTACAAATCGGCGTAGTTTATGGTGAACTGGGCCGCTGGCAGGAAGCGCTCGAAACTGGAAAGAAACTCAGACAACTTCTTCCCGACCACGAAATTGGATATTGGCTCATGAGTTCAGCCTACTGCGAATTGACACGTCACGCAGAGGCCATCGAGATTACTGAGGCAAATCTTCGCCAAAATCCCAATTCGTTACCCGCTAAGGAAGGACTCGCATACATCTACTTGAAGAGTGGCAGATTCGCTGACGCGATCCAGATGTACAAGCGAGCCATTGAGTCACATCCCGGAGCTGCCTACCTTCATGCACAACTTGCCGAGGCTTGTCTTGGAGTGAACGACATTGTTGCGGCGGTCGAGCAGCAGCGATTGCTACTTCAGCTTGACGCCTCGTTTGCGGAAGAGATCGGCAAGCGAATCAAGGAGAAGGGTAAAACAGCTGCCGACGCAGTCTGAGGCCGCAAATTGTCATATCTCATGGCCCTAAACCCCAAGCTCGGCATCATCGCAGGCAACGGACGCTTCCCGTTCCTGGTGCTCGATGCTGCCCGCGCGCAAGGCTACGAAGTTGTCGTCGCCGCGATCAAAGAGGAGACTTCCCCGGAGATAGAATCTCGCGGGGCCTCTTCCGTCCACTGGCTTTCTTTGGGTGAACTTTCCAAGTTGATTGAGACCTTTCGTCGCGAAGGCGTGACTCGCGCTGTGATGGCAGGTCAAGTCAAGCACAAGCAAATTTTCTCGAGCATTCGTCCAGATTGGCGTTTGGCGAAATTGCTATTCGCACTTGACACTCGGAACACAGACGCTCTGCTCGGAGCAGTCGCAAAGGTTTTAGCGGATGAGGGCATCATGCTTGAGAGCTCGACCGCGCTTCTCGAACCTTTGCTGGCGAAGCCTGGCGTTCCGACGAAGCGCGCGCCGTCAGAGTCCGAAAGAAAGAACATCGAGTACGGCCGCATGGTGGCGCGGGGCCTTGCACAATACGACATCGGGCAGACCGTCGTCGTGGCCGAAAACGCATGCATTGCTGTCGAAGCAATGGAGGGAACCGACGCCACCATCGAACGCGCCGGGCAGATCATGGCATCGCTCGAATCCGGCAAATCTGCGCTTGCACGAGAACTTACGGTTGCGAAAGTCGCGAAACCTAAACAGGACGTGCGCTTCGATGTTCCCGTAATCGGAGTAAAGACCATTGAAGTAATGAAGAGAGCCGGCGCAACCTGCCTGGCTGTGGACGCCGGCAAGTGTCTATTGCTGGACGGACACGCTGTTGTCGAAGCAGCCGACAATGCTGGGATAGCAATCGTTGCAGACTAGCCTTTTTCTCTGTGTGTACCTCCGTGTACCTCAGTGCCCTCTGTGGTTTACGCTGTTTGCTAAATCAACCACAGAGAACACGGAGTTTCACCGAGGTATTTCACAGAGGACTCATGTCGCAGATCGATTTGATCGTTGACCAACTGAAGCGCGCCTTCGATGGCGAAGCCTGGCACGGCCCGGCATTGATGGAGATCCTCGATGGAATCGATGCCAAACGCGCAGCCTCACGTCCTGTTTCCGCAGCGCATAGCATATGGGAACTGGTGTTGCATGTAGGCGCCTGGGAACAGGTTGTGACCCGCCGAATGAAAGGGGAAACACTCACCCTCACAGACGAACAGAACTTCGGCCATGTAGGGCAGGTCAACGAGGAGAACTGGCGGCGAGCAATCCAGACTCTGCAAAAGAACCATTCCGATTTGGTCAGTGCGGTCGCGTCCCTTCCCGCATCGCGGCTGACTGAACGCGTCCCGGGAAAAGACTACGATTTGCTCTTCATGTTGCTTGGAACGCTGCAGCATGTTGCATATCACGGCGGGCAGATCGCACTCATAAAGAGGTCGCGTTTCTGAAACCGTTGGTCCTGATGAAAGTATTGGACCCGCATCCTGTTTCCGTTATTCTTCATTCTTCGCACTTTCCCGCAGCAATCATCGGGAGACAATTCTGCCTAAAGACTCGATCCAAGTAGCCGTCATAGGCGCAGGCGCTTTTGGTCGCAACCACGCACGCGTGTACCACCAGCTCGCCAAAGATGGCGAAGCGGTGCGGCTAGTTGGCGTGGTCGACAGCGACTTTGGCCGCGCAGATGTCATCGCTAAAGAATTCGGCTCCCAGCCTTTTGGCTCGATCGAACAACTCATCGCGACACACGGCGAAATCCAGGCTGCGTCAGTCGCAGTTCCCACGGTTCATCATCTTGCAGCCGCGCGCGCACTGATGAACGCTGGCGTTGATGTTCTTGTCGAGAAACCGCTGGCGACTTCGCTCGCCGAGGCCGACGAGCTGATCGCCCTGGCCAAAAGCTCCGGCAGGATCGGACAGACCGGGCATCTTGAACGCTTTAACCCCGCCGTACGGGCAACGGTGCCGCTTATCACCAATCCGATGTTCTTTGAAGTCCATCGGCTGAGCGTCTTCACTCCGCGGTCTCTCGACGTGGACGTGGTTCTCGATCTCATGATCCATGATCTCGACACCGTGATGTCGTTCGTGAATTCTCCGGTAAAAGAAATTCGTGCCGCCGGACTGCCCATTCTGTCGGACAAAGTGGACATTGCGAACGCCAGGATTGAGTTCGAATCCGGCTGTGTCGCCAATTTCACTGCCAGCCGCGTCTCCACCGAGCGGGTCCGTAAGCTGCGCTTTTTTCAGCCGCATCAATACATTTCAATAGACTACGGACGCCAGGACGTCCTGGTCTTTACCGTCGGTAGCAACCAGGGCGTTCCATCCGTCAATCCCGAAATCAAGGTTTTCAAGCCTCCGGTTGCCTCCGAAGAACCTCTCCGCGCCGAAATCCGCTCTTTCCTGCACGCGGTACGAACGCGCGAGAAGCCCGTGGTTCCATTCGAGGACGGCCGCCGCGCCCTGGCCGTTGCGCTGGAAGTTAACGCTGGAATCAAAGAGCATACCTCTAAATTGAAGCTCTCCTGACCTGCTGGACTGACAACTTTTTACATTTTTTGACACCTTCCCGGGCGGATACTCGGTAGCCTGATAAGGTGCTTTCCTCGTAAGTACTTGTACTGTCAGAATGTTTGTGTCAGGCGGGAAAGATGAGAGAATAGCGCTAAAGCTGCCACTGGTGCATCTCATACTCAGTCGATGTCTCTGACCCTAATCCCGTTGGAACCGCCCGCACCCCCAGCCGAGCGCAATCCCGACCAAGGCGATCTGTTCGACGCGCACACCTGGGAATCGGCGTACCAGCAGATGCACGACTTTCCGACGCTGTTGATCCAGGCACAGGATGATCTCTCGCGTTCGCGAAAGCGTGAAGCCTTCTGGATATCGCTTTTCGCTCACGCTGTTCTGCTTTTCGTGATTTTGCACCCGCCTGATTTCCTGAAGTTCCTGCGTACGCGCCCCGTGATACCGGTCACTGCCAGGAATCACGAAAGATTGACGTTTTTGGATGCTCCACCGGACGCACAAAAGGCTGTCAAGCGTCCGCAGACCGACAAAATATCCGACAAGAACCGGGTTGCGATGTCCCGCACCCCGCAACTTGACCGCCAGCAATTGAAGAAGCTGCTGGATGCCTCGCGCGCTGGCAATCATCGCCCTGCCTCTCCTCCAGCGCAGCAGCAAGCCCCGCAACAAAGTGTCGCCCAGAGTGCGCAGCCGCAAGCCGCGCAAGAATCGCAGCCTTCGCCTCCGCCGAGCCAGATGGCAAAGTTGCAAACTCCGCCGGTGACGCAAAAACCAAGTTTCAGCACGGGAGAGATGTCCGCAGGCCGCGCCATTGAGCAAGCTGCCCGTGCCGCAGCCGCGACCAGGGGCACGTACCCTGGCGATTCCGGCGATTTCGGCCTGAACCAACGTCAGCCAACCGCTCACATGGGCCCGATGGAAATATTGAGCGATACCCAGGGCGTTGATTTTGGGCCCTATTTGCAGCGTGTGCTGCACGACGTGAAGCAGAACTGGTACGGCCTGATTCCAGAATCTGCCATGGCTCCATTGTTAAAAAGGGGCAAAGTATCGATTGAGTTTGCAATCACTAAGAATGGGCAAATTGCCGGCCTGCGATACGTCAACGGCTCAGGAGATGTAGCGCTGGACCGTGCAGCTTATGGCGGAATAACCTCTTCCAACCCCTTCCCACCGCTTCCCAGCGAGTTCGGCGGCCCCTATCTCGGACTCCGTTTCACGTTTTTCTACAATCCTGATACCAACGAAACCGATCTTCGATAATTATCCTAAACCTATTTTTGCGCTGTGAGTCCAAGGCGTGGGTAAGCCATGCGCACTAGGGTTCTCTCCGCGAAGGGAACGTACAAAAGCGCAGCCGTGGCTGCGAAGGCTGAGCCGAAACCAATCTGGTCGAGCAGCAGAAAAGGCGCGACCGCCCAAAGCTGGTCGAGGACTAAGACGCCAATGAAAATTTTATGGAACTTGTCTCCCAGCGGCCGGTAGTCGAACGCTACGGCCGAGACAAAATAGAAGCGCACCGGAATACCTACCCCACCGGTGACGAGCACGGCAATCAAAATCACTGGAGTCCCAATGTCGGGCCAGGAAATCCGGTCAATCGCTCTCCAGTGGACTAACGCCTCCACATAAAAGATCAAATACATCGTCTGGATCATCGCGAATAGCGATCGCGTTATTCCCCGATGAGGAGCAGGTAATTCGCGTTCAGGATGATTGCCTATTTCCGAAGAGATTTCCCGCTTGGAAGGGACTACTACTGCTTGCGCCTGCCATTGAACATCGCCCAAAAAGCGATAGCCACGCCGGGCCAGGGTTTCGACAAACCGCGGATTCGTGGCCGAATCACCCAATACCTCTCGAATCTTGTTCACCGCGGTATTCAGGCTGTGGTCGAAGTCCACGAAGGTGTCTGCGGGCCATAACCTTTCCCGCAGCTCGTCTCGGGTGACCACATTTCCCGCGCGCTCCAGAAGCATTGCCAGGACAGCAAAAGGCTGGTCTTGAAGGGGTGCGCGGCGGCCCTGCTTGCGAAGTTCATGTGAATCCAGATC
>JAOAPL010000398.1 GCA_025462925.1 Acidobacteriaceae bacterium | reverse complement strand
CAGCGGTATTTCGCGCAAAATCCGATTCCCGACGCCAAAAAAGACGACGCACGCCGCGTTTTCGACCAATTTCGTGACGCGCTGACAGCCGGCAAAGTCCGCGCCGCCGAAAAGCAGCCAGATGGCTCATGGCAGACGAACTCCTGGGTGAAACAGGGGATTCTGCTCGGCTTCCGCTTGGGCAATCTCGTCGAATACGGCGACCCGAAGGTCTTGTCTTTCGTGGACAAAGACACCTTCCCCGCCCGTAATTTCCGGCTCGAAGATCGCGTCCGCGTGGTTCCTGGCGGATCATCCGTTCGCATGGGCGCATACATCGCACCCTCGGTCGTCTGTATGCCCCCGATGTACGTTAATGTCGGCGCGTACGTGGACGAAGGCACCATGATCGATTCCCACGCTCTCGTTGGCTCCTGCGCGCAATTGGGAAAACGCGTTCACCTCAGTGCGGGATCGCAGATCGGAGGCGTGCTCGAACCGGTCAATGCCGCTCCCGTCATCATCGAGGACGACGTTCTTGTCGGCGGCAATTGCGGAATCTACGAAGGAGCGCTGGTCCGCTCGCGCGCCGTCCTGGGATCGGGCGTGATCCTCACCCGTTCCACTCCGCTCTATGACGTAGTTCGTGGCGAGGTCTACCGAGCCACCGCCGACACGCCGCTCACCGTCCCTGAAGGTGCGGTCGTGGTTCCGGGTTCGCGCGCCATCAGCAAAGGAAAAGCATCCGAATGGGGACTTTCCGTTTACACTCCCATCATTGTGAAATACCGCGACGAGAAGACCGATGCATCCGTTGAACTCGAGGACCTGTTGCGATAGGCGTCAACAAATAAACAATGCCTGAACACAACCCAGCTCGTTCGAACTCCCTGAAGAACCTCCTGCTGGTTTCCTTCGCCGCGATCACTCTTGCTGCCTTCATCACCGTCGCCGCCGATTACGGAATGCTTTCCCTCTCTGCCGGCACGCTGATAGGCGTTCGCTGGATCGCCCTCGCCGTCGCCAGCGCCTACGCATTCAAGAAACGGTCGCTGACCACATGGATCATCGTTTCCATGCTCATCGGCGCAGAGTTTGGACACGATTTCCCCCGCTGGGCCATCGGACACGACCCCGGCGTTCCTCTGGCAAAGGGTGTTCCCGAGCCGCTCAGCGCCAAGATTCTCAGCCAGATTTTTCTGCGGCTCATCAAGACCATCATCGCCCCGCTGATCTTTTCCACGCTCGTCGTCGGCATCGCTGGACATTCTGACCTGAAACAAGTCGGACGCATGGGCATCAAAGCCCTCATCTACTTTGAAGTTGTCACTACTCTCGCGCTCTTTATCGGTCTTGGCGCGATTAATTTCTCGAAGGCTGGCGTTGGACTACAACCGCCGCAGAATATGCAGGCCGACGAGGTAAAAACGGTCAAGCAATCGCCGGCCGATGTCATCCTTCACATCTTCCCGGAGAACATCGCGAAATCCGTTGCCGAAGGCGAAGTACTTCAAGTGGTCGTCTTCAGCGTCATCTTCGCCGCCGGACTCGCACTCCTCGCTGAGAACAAACGACGTCCGCTGCTCACCGTTCTTGAAAGCCTCTCAGAGACCATGTTCAAGTTCACGAACATCGTCATGCTCTTTGCGCCGATCGGCGTGGGCGCCGCCATCGCCTACACCGTAGGACAAATGGGCCTGGGCGTCTTGAAAAATCTCTTCCAGTTGCTGGCCACGCTCTATGTTGCGCTCATCATTTTTCTAGTCTGCGTGCTTTTCCCTATCGCTCTGATCGCGCGCGTTCCGCTCAAGCGATTTGTGCGTGCCATCGCAGAGCCCGCATCCATCGCCTTCGCAACCGCCAGTTCGGAAGCCGCACTGCCTCGCGCGATGGAAGCCATGGAAGCCCTCGGCGTGCCGCGACAGGTGGTCGCCTTCGTCATGCCCACGGGCTACAGCTTCAATCTCGACGGCAGCACTTTGTATCTATCGCTCGCGTCCATCTTTGTCGCTCAGGCTGCCGGCATCCACTTCACCTTCGGACAACAACTCTTGATGGTCTTCACGCTGATGCTGACGAGTAAAGGCGTCGCCGGCATTCCGCGCGCAACCTTGGTCATCCTGCTTGGCACGGCGGATTCTTTCCATCTGCCATCGTGGCCCATTTTCCTCATCCTCGGCATTGACGCCCTGATGGACATGGCGCGCACTTCGGTCAACGTCGTTGGAAATTGTCTGGCGACCGTAGTCATCGCGCGATGGGAAGGCGAATTCGGCAAGGAGCCAGCGTCACCCGTAGTCTTGGAAGCAATACCCACATCCGAACCTGCGTAGGGAATCGGCAAGTGATGTGGTTTTGACGGGGCAAGGCTTCAGCCGTGCCGTAGCCGTTCAAAATGCAATCGGGCTTTAGCCACTGAGGTACGATTTCGGAGGAACTAGTAAACTTTCCGCAACATGAAAGGAAGCATCCACGTGCGGCACTCACTCTCACTCAGCAATCGCATGGTTGAAAAGCATTTTCGCTGGCGCGGCATTGAGATGACGCGCGCGGAAGCATTCAGTGACGCCGTCTTTGCTTTCGCCGTGACGCTGCTGGTTGTGGCGCTCGAAGTGCCGCATAGTTTCTCTGATCTCATGCAGGCGGTCCGAGGCTTCGGCGGATTCGCCGTTTGTTTCAGTCTGCTGGTGCTGGTTTGGAGCAAGCACACCGACTACTTCCGCCGCTACGGATTGCAGACCACATGGAGCATATTCTTAAATTGCACTTTGTTGTTCCTGGTCCTGTTTTATGTCTATCCACTCAAATTTCTTTTCGGTCTGCTCTTCGGGATGATGCTGCATGGCCGTGTGCCTGAGATCACGCAGGCCGAGATTCCGGCACTGATGATCCTTTATGGACTGGGATTTGCCGCGATTTTCCTTGTCCTCGCGCTGATGTACGTCCACGCATTCCGGCTGCGTCGCGTGTTGGAGTTAGATGAGGTTGAGGAATACATTACCCGCCGCGAGATCATCAATCACAGCGCCATGGTTTGCTTCGGCCTCACATCTGCAATCCTTGCTTCTGTGCTTCCAACTGGAAAGTCCGGCTTGGCTGGCTGGATTTTCGGCGGTATCGGGATCTATCACTGGATCGCCGGCAGCATCATGGGCAAGCGGCAGCGATTGCTGACTGAAAAAATGGAGCGTGAAGCAGCGCGAGCTTCTGCTGTCTAGACTTTCCTCTTCGCTGTTTCCATTCGTCGTGCTCTCAGCGTGTTAGCATCAAGAGTTCACTATGCCTGCTGGAAAATTAAATGTAATCCCCCTTGGCGGACTCGGCGAGTTCGGTATGAACTGCATGGCCATTCGCTGGGCAGACGACATTATTGTCATCGATTGCGGCCTGATGTTCCCTGAGGCCGAGCTTCTCGGCGTGGACATCGTCGTTCCCGACCTCACTTACCTCATCGAAAATCGCGATAAGGTCAAGGCCGTCGTTCTCACTCACGGACACGAAGACCACATCGGCGGGCTTCCATGGTTTCTTGCCGAGTTCAATGTTCCCGTTTACGGCACGGAGTTCACCCTCGCGCTGGTCGAGAACAAACTGGAAGAACACGGACTTCTTGACGACGCCGAACTCAATGAGATCAAGCCCGCCGAGCGATTTCGCATCGGCCCGTTCACCATTAACCCCATTCGCGTCACTCATAGCATCGTCGACTGTGTCTCGCTTGCGATTCACACTCCAATCGGCGTTATCATCCACACCGGCGATTTCAAAGTCGACCCCACGCCCACTGACAATCAGCTTTTTGATCTCCACACCTTCGCCGAATACGGCAAAGAGGGCGTGCTCGCGCTGTTTCAAGATTCCACCAACGTCGAGCGTAGCGGATACACACCCAGCGAGCGCGCCGTCCGCACAAAGTTTGAAGAGGTGTTTCACCGCGCTAGCAAGCGGTTGTTCATCTCCTGTTTTTCGTCGTCCATCCATCGCATCAAGCTCGCAACGGAAATGGCATTTCAGCACAACCGCAAGGTCGCGCTGGTCGGCCGCTCCATGACGGAATCCTCTGAGATCGCTCTTGATCTCGGCTATCTCGATATTCCCGACGGCCTGCTCATTCACCCGGGACAGATCAAGGACTTTGCTCCCGAGCGCGTCTGCGTGATGATCAGCGGCACACAGGGCGAACCGATGTCCGCGCTTTCCCGCGCCGCGGTTGACAATCACAAACACGCAAAGATCGAGAGTGGCGATACCGTCGTCCTCTCCTCGCGCATCATCCCGGGAAACGAAAAGGCGATTTACCGCGTCGTCGATCACCTCTTCCGCCGCGAAGCCAATGTCGTCTATGACGACGGCTCATGGCCTCCAGTCCACGTCAGCGGACACGCCAGCCAGGAAGAATTGCGACTGATCATCAATCTGGTAAAACCAAAATTCTTCATCCCCATTCACGGAGAGTATCGCCAACTCCGCCGGCATCTCGAACTCGCCAAATCCATGCACGGTGCAGTTGGGCAGGCCATGATGATTGAGAGCGGAGACATCCTCGAGTTCGACGAACTCGGCGCGCGCAAGTCAGGAAAGATCGCCGTCGGCCGGGTCTGCATCGACTCCGGCTCCATGGGCGAGGTGGTCGAAGACCTCGTCATCCGCGACCGCCGTCACCTCAGTGAAGACGGCATTGTGCTGCCCATCGTCGCCATCAACAAACTCACGGGCGACGTGGAATCGGTGGAGATCATCACCCGCGGATTCGCTTCGGCCTCGATCGAAAGCGAGATCACCGCTCAATCCCGCGACGTAATGACCAAGACGCTGGAAGGTTCCAGCACCGAAGAGATGCGCGACTACGGCGTAGTCAAAGAAAAAATCCGCCAGGATCTCAAACGCTTCATCGTAAAAAGCACTGCCCGGCGCCCGCTGATCCTCCCCGTGATTTTGGAGATCTGATTTTTCGACCGTAGCGGAAACAAACCACAACTTACAGTTTCCAGATGTCATCCCGAGCGAAGGACGTCAGTCCGGAGCGGAGGGACCGTGCATTGGACTTTGACTCTGCACTCCGAAAGAGTGCCACTCTCTCGCTGCAAAACTTGCACCTGGTTACTCAGCGGCATAGGGGTTGAGGCGACTATCGGGCGTTTGAGCCCGCTGCCGAATCCCGACCCTGAGCGGAGCCGAAGGGGAGGGATCTCATGTCCCGACAGGGACGACAGCCCTCTCGCAGCAACTTCGTAGTACACTCGCCCCGGAGAGGTGACCTATGACCTTCCGCAATGTGTTTATCTGTCTGCGACTTTTTGCCGGTTTCTTTATTACGCTGCTTGGCCTCTCAATGCTCGCCAAGAGTGATAACGATGAACAAAGATTTCTCGGCTCTATCTTCGCTGCAATCGGGTTGACCTTCTTCTATTTATTGCGACAGGCCAAGCATCAAACAACGCTGTAATGCCAACCCGCTCCGCCAGACTCCTTGCCCTCCGCGGCTCGATCCTTCTAGTGGCCGCTCTCATTCCCGCTACTCTTTTCTACCCCACCATCGCTGAGCACGCTCGTGCTGCTTCCCTGCTGCTGCAGCTCGAAGATTCGAAGACTAGGATCCCACTTGCCGATCTTGGCACTTATGTCGTGGACGAATCTCGAACGACAATCCCATCCGACAGAGAACCGATTCCCGTGCGCATATACCGTCCGCGTTTTGTCACCAACCCCGGTGGCATGGTGATTGTGCATGGCGTCCATTACCTCGGGATCGATGAGCCGCGACTGGTCGCCTTCGCCAGGGCCATGGCGGCCAGAGGAATCGTGGTCCTCACGCCTCAACTTTCCGACATTGCCGATTACAAGGTCACGCCGGGATCAACCGACGCCATTGGCTTCGCCGCCCACGACCTTAGCATGCGGCTGGGACGGCAGGTTGGGGTGCTCGGACTTAGCTTTTCCGGCGGACTCGCTCTCATCGCCGCCACCGATCCCCGCTTTTCTTCCGACATGGCATTCGTCGTTGCCGTTGGCGCTCACGACGACATGGCCCGCGTCTCTCGATTCCTTGCCACCGGCCAGATCCAAGCCCCTGACGGCAAAACCATCACCATGCTTCCCCATGAATACGGGGCGCTGGTCCTGGTTTATTCCTGTCTGGAACGCTTCTTCGCTCCCGAAGACATCCCCGCCGCGCGGGATGCGATTCGACTGCTGCTCCATGAAGACATTCAGGGCGCAAAACAAAAAGCTACGCAACTCGGTCCTGCCGGACAGGAGCGGATGAGGCTGCTCTTCGCTCGTCAACGCGAATCCGTCCGCAAAGAACTTCTCGCTGCGATAGATGAAAACCCGGAGCGCTTCTCTGAAGTCTCTCCGCATGGACGTATGCCCCATATCCGCGTCCCGGTTCTGCTGTTGCACGGCACCGGCGATGAAGTGGTTCCCGCAACGGAATCGCTTTGGCTAGCTCAGGAAATTCCTCACCAATACCTGCGCGCCGTCCTCATTAGCCCGGCAATCACTCACGTAGATGTTGGCGGGGAGCCTAGTCTGCTCGATAAGCTCGCCCTCGTTCACTTCATAGCGGAGATGCTGCACGAATCAAATGTGTCCGCCGCGCAGAAACACGCCGAAACTCCTTGACTCCGCGCCTATAATTAGATATAGTATTCCTATGTAACTTAACTTTTAGTTATTTAGTTTAAGCGGCTTTGTTTGCAGTATTTTGGCCCAAAGTGCATTAGAGACACGAACTTACGAGGCAAAAATTTGTAAGTTGTTGATTCTGGCTATCTTACAAATGGGGGGTACTCCAACGGCTATGAATACATCCACGGATCTACGGCTCCCACCCGCCGAGTACTTCACCGCGCCCCAAGCGAAAGACCTCATCGTCCTTCACCACACCGTGGGAGGATCGGCCAAATCGACATTCGACTACTGGCGTACTGACCCGCAGCACATCGGCACAGCCTACATTGTCGAGCGCGACGGCACTATTTTCGAGGTCTTCCCGCCCGAATGCTGGGCCTACCATCTTGGCCTGAAGATCGGCCCAACCGGAGTAGTGGACAAGCGCTCCATCGGCATTGAGATCGCCTCTGAAGGCGCGCTCCTCGAACGCGACGGCAAGTTCTACGCCTTCGGTCGCATGGCAGAGCAAACGCGATTCAGCGGCCCCGGCGTTGACAACGGTGTCTTCGATTGCGGCAAAATCTGGCGCGACTACCAATACTTCGCCCATTACACGCCAGCGGCCATCGTTTCCGTCTGCCAACTCGTGAACAATCTGCTAACGCGCTTCGCCATCCCGAGTCAGACGCCTGCGAATCACACCGAAGCCAATCTAGCCGCTTACAGAAACTACAAAGGGATCCTCACTCATTGCCAACTGCGCACCGACAAGACCGATTGCCATCCCGGCTTCGCCTGGGACCAACTAATCACCGCTTGCAAACTCGACCTGACCGGCCAATCGAAGCCCGCTGCGGCCAGCGGAGGCTAACCATGACATCGTGCAACCAGATACAGGTGTCATCCCGCAGCGCAGCGGAGGGATCTGCTCTTGCTTTTGAACTCGAAACGCGAAACGCGAAACTGCTTCTTGACGGCTGAATGCTAAAATTGCTTTTTCCCCGGAGGCCACCATTCTCAAGCTCGACGACTTTCTCGCCGCGCAACAACGTATTAAAGGAGTGGCCACGCGCACGCCGCTGGTCGCTTCTCCCGCGTATCCCGCGCCCGCGCAATTATTTTTCAAGATGGAGAACATGCAGCCTATCGGCTCATTCAAGCTGCGTGGCGCGTACAACAAGATCGCATCGCTCACGAACGAAGAGCGCAAGCGCGGCGTTATCGCGCACTCCAGCGGCAATCATGCGCAAGGCGTCGCCTACGCAGCCCGCGCAATGGACACCAAGGCGACCATCGTCCTGCCCAGTTCAGCACCCAAGATTAAGTTGGACGCCACCCGAGCGCTCGGCGCAGAGATCGTCATCGTAGGTCCGGCAAGTTCGGAACGCGTGGAGATGGCGGACAAACTCGCCGCGCAGCACGGCTACGTCCTAGTGCCGCCGTACAACGACGAGATGATCATCGCCGGACAAGGCACCATCGGCCTGGAGATTTTCGAAGACCTGGAAGACGTAAAACTTGTTCTGGTCCCCGTCAGCGGAGGCGGACTCATCAGCGGCATCTCCGCGGCTCTGAAAGCACGCAAGCCGAATATCAAGATCGTTGGCGTGGAGCCGGAGCTCGCCGCCGACGCGCAAGCCAGCCTCAAAGCTGGAAAGATCATCAAGTTCGATCCGGAAAAAGTCGGCAAGACCATCGCCGATGGACTCCGCACCACGCCGGTCGGCTCCATTCCGTTCGAATACATTTACCGCTACGTCGATGACATTGTCACCGTGACTGAAGACGAGATTCGCGCCGCGGTGAAGCGTCTATTACTCGAATCACGATTTCTCGCCGAACCCAGCGGCGCGGTCACATCGGCGGCTTTCTTCTTCCATCGCGACAAGCTTCCGCCCGCAAAGAAAACAGTCGCCATCGTCAGCGGCGGAAATATTGCACCGGAGATGCTGCGGGAGATTCTGGCGTGAGCAGGGTTTTTCTAAATATGAGATCTCGAACATACTTCCTAATCATTGTTGCGTTTTTACTCTTCGCTGCCTCCGCCTTCGCCGATACCGAGCGCGGCATCATGGTGCGCGAAGCCAATCTCTTCGTCTCGCCGGATCCGAGTACGCAAAAGTTAGGCGTCGTCGGCCGCGGACGCGAAGTTGCCGTCATCGAGAAGAGCCATGAGTGGATCAAGGTCTTCGCCAATGTCGACAAGGAACTGAACATCACCGGATGGATCCTCGACAAAGGCGTCATCCGCGCCAACACTCCAAACGGCGACAGCGTCCTCTTTGGTGAAGCCGTCGATTCCGAAGCGCAAGCCAGCCAGCGCCACGGACGCAGAGGCGCGGCCCAGGACGCCATGCGCCTCTACTATCACGCCGCCGAATATTTCCCCACTTCCCCCATCGCCGGAGAAGCCATGTGGCGTTCCGCCGATATCCGCTGGCAACTGGATAAGGACGACGTAAAGACGCGGCCCTCGTCGAGGGAACGCGATCCCATGCTTCATGGCCAGATCGACGACGAGCACATGAAGGAAGTGCAGAAGAAATTTCCCAATACCAAGTGGGCTGACATGGCCGCCTTCAGCCGGCTGGACAACAAGCTGTGCGGAGAATGGGAAGGCCTGCCGAAGTGTCCGGAAAACGAGTCTGACATGTATGAGAAGTACGTCCGCGAGCATCCACAATCGCCCAAAGCCGGAGAAGCCCTCTACGAAGCGGCTTGGCGACAGGGCGCGCTGGTGGACATCTACAAAGAACGCCACGAAGATCCCAAGGCCGCCGGAGCAAAGACCCGTGCCACTGCGCTCTGCAAAAGCATAATCGGACAGTACGCCCAGCTACCCGGCGACTGGGCCGCCCGCGCGCAACGCCTTAATTATTTGCTGGAACAAAACATTCCCATCTACGGCACCAGGATCGACTAAGCACAACCAGTTTCATCCACTCCAGGAGCAATTTTGAATCCCTATTTACTATCAGTGTTGCTGGGCATTGTTGAAGGTTTGACTGAGTTTCTTCCCGTCAGTTCCACTGCGCATTTGCGGCTCAGCGAAGCGTTGCTCGGAATCGACCTCGGCAACGGATATTGGAAGATGTACACCATCGTCATCCAGTTGGGCGCGATCCTCTGCCTGCCGATTTATTTTCGCGACCGCATCTGGAAATTTATCTCCACATTCCCGCGCGGCGAAAAGGGCGATCGCACGATCTTCACACACCCGCTTTCATTGACGATGATTGCCTTCGTCTTTACCGCTGGCCCTGCCTTCCTGATGACGAAGATCATCGGCAAGCATCTGGAGAGCCTCTACATCATCGGCACCTCGCTGCTCATCGGTGGAATCGTGATGTGGATCGTGGACGTGAACTATGCCAATCGCTATCGCATCGACCACATGGAAGAGATGTCTCTCGGGCAGGCGATTTGGATCGGTTGCTGCCAGATACTCTCCGCTGTCTTCCCCGGGACCTCGCGCTCCATGTCCACCATAGCTGCAGGCCAGATCGCCGGAATGTCCCGCTCGGCCGCGCTGGAGTTCTCGTTCTTCCTCTCCATCCCAACGATGGTCGCGGCCACCTGCTATGACCTACTCAAAAGCTTGCGCCCTTCGCATGGCGCTCCGGCGGCTATCACTCCAACGCAGATTGATTCGCAGGGATGGGTCCTGCTCGGTATCGGCTTCGTCGTCTCATTCTTCGTCGCTTGGGCGTCAGTGGCCTGGTTCATGAATTGGGTGCGCAAGCACGGCTTCGTGCCGTTCGCCATTTACCGGATTGTTCTCGGCATAGCAGTTTTGGCTTGGGCGATGAAAGGCGCGGCACACTGATATGGAAGGTGCCTCGCCCCGCAACCCGCGGCAGTACGATTTTCATTGTTTGTTCCTCGTTTTTTGTCATAATTGTTCTGCTCTGGTGTTTCTGCTCCCTTGGCTGCCAAAGCCTGTGGGGACCGTTACGCCTCTATGAAGTATTTCAATCTGGTTTTTACGCCAACGAAGATCCGGCGCTTGAATGAGCTGGTTGGATTCGTCCT
>JAOAPL010000383.1 GCA_025462925.1 Acidobacteriaceae bacterium | reverse complement strand
CTAAAGATTCGCGTTACATCATGGTGAATCCGGAAACGCGTTCCGAACTCTGCGTCCCACTTATCTATAAGGACATCGTGATCGGAGTACTCGATCTGGAGCACACACGTCGCGGCTACTTCAATGAAGAAAACATGCGCACGGTCGTCACGCTCGCCGCGCAGGTTGCCATCGCCATTGAGAATGCCCGCCTTTACGAGCGCATCGCCCGCGAAGAACAGCGGATGGAACGCGAACTCGCAATGGCCCGTGAGGTCCAGCAACGTCTGCTTCCACCGTGTTGTCCAACCATGGCCAACGCTGAACTTGCTGCGAAGTTCACTCCCGCTCACGCGATTGGCGGCGATTTGTACGACTTCCTCATCTACAGCGGCGGACGCATCGGAATCGCAGTTGGCGACGTCAGTGGAAAGGGCGCTCCGGCTGCACTCTTCGCTGCGCTTGTCGGCGGCATGGTCCGTTCCATGACTAGCCTGGAACCATCTCCCGCGGAAATGCTGACCTCCATCAACTTGTCTTTGAATGAGCGCCGCATCGATGCTCAGTTTGTCTCCATGCTCTACTCCGTCTGGCACGAAGAACCGCGCATGATGCAGATTGCCAACTCGGGCCAGCCGCGGCCGATCTATTGCCATAACGGTAAGACTGAGATCGTCGAAGCCACAGGTCTGCCGCTAGGACTCTTCGAAGACGCCGAGTACGACGAGGTCACGCTCCACGCTCATCCCGGCGATGTCTTCGTATTTTTCAGTGACGGGATCGTCGATGCGGTCAACCACAATGACCATCAGTTCGGACGTCATCGCGTTGAAGAAGTTGTCCGCAAGAACTGCGAAGGTTCTGCCGACGATCTGGTCGCTGCCATCTTCACCGCCGTGGACGAACATTCTGCTGGCGTCAGTCCGTTCGACGATGAAACTGTTGTCGTCCTGAAAATTCGCGAGAACGCCCCGCCCATCTCCGCGTCAAGTACGGGAAGAAACCGGAGCAAGACATCCAGAGCGTTACGCAACGTCTAGTCTCGTATACTGTCCAATCCATGAAAATCTTTGCCCGCCCTCCCGCATTTACGTACAAGAAAAATCATTTACAGGCTGACAATGTACCTGTCGCTTACCTCGCCGAGAAATTCGGCACGCCCTTATATGTCTATTCCGCTTCCACCATCCGCGAGCGCTTTCGCACCTTCGATGCCGCATTCAAACGCGGCCCTCACACCATCTGCTATTCGGTAAAAGCCAACTCCAATCTTTCATTGCTGAAGATGCTGGCGAAACTCGGCTCAGGGTTTGACGTCGTTTCCGGCGGCGAATTGGAGCGGGTTCTTCAAGTCAGCCGGAAGGCCGCCGAGATGGTTGTCTTTTCCGGCGTAGGCAAGACTGCGCCTGAGATCGACGCCGCGCTCAAGGCCAACATCCTGATCTTCAACGTCGAGAGTGAAAGCGAATTGGACCTGCTCGCCGAGCGCGCCGCGCGCGTGAAGAAGAAAGCCAGAATGGCCCTGCGCGTAAATCCCGACGTCTTCGCTGAAACTCATCCCTACATTTCCACGGGACTGCGCGAGCACAAATTCGGCGTCGCCTTGCATGAAGTCGGCGACCTCTACACTCATGCGGCTGCTCGCAAATATCTCGACGTTGCCGGAGTCAGTTGCCACATCGGTTCGCAGATCACCACCATCGAGCCTTTTGCCCAAGCCCTGGCGCGAATCGCTGACCTCGTCCGCGCTCTGCAAGCCAACGGACACAACATCCGATACGTTGATGCGGGAGGCGGGTTGGGGATCAGCTACAAGAATGAGGACGTCGAGTCTGACGACTTCAGCGCGCGAGTTTCCAATTACGCCAATGCGCTCCGCGCCTCGCTTGGAGATCTCAAGGTTCACCTTCTGCTCGAGCCTGGTCGCTCGATCGTCGGCCCGGCCGGCGCCTTGCTCACTCGCGTAGTCGTGACTAAGCAGAACGGGAAGAAGCATTTCGTCATCGTTGACGCCGCTATGAACGACCTGCTCCGGCCCTCACTCTACAGCGCCTATCATGAGATCGTTCCCGCGCAGCTGAATCAGGTGCAACAGATCACCGCTACAAGCAACGTCGTGGACGTCGTTGGTCCTGTCTGTGAGACCGGGGACTTCTTCGCCCGTGACCGCGAACTTCAACCGGCAAATCAAGGCGACCTGCTCGCCATCCTCGATACCGGTGCATACGGCATGTCACTGGCGTCGAACTACAACACTCGTCCACGCGCGGCCGAAGTCATGGTGGATGGAACGTCAGCAAAGATTGTTCGCAAGCGGGAGACGATCAAGGATTTGTTGCGACAGGAGAGTTAAGCTTCCGCAAAACTAAAGGTGGGTGCCCCGTCCTAGCTCCGCAGGCGTCTGTGTGGCAACTCATTTTGCAGCAGAGGAGCGGAACAAACAGCCGGAAGACAGCCCGCGTAGCGGGCGAAAGTGAACAGCCCACCGCGTAAGCGGTGGGTAAGATGCAACAAATCTTCGGAGCGCCAGCGGCGCGACACTGGTTGCACACATAATCCGCGAGGACGGAGATTCAGCGGAGCTCTACCGCTCGCCCCACTTCAACTTCGTCCGCAGCACATCGAAGAATGTCCGCCCCGGCAGGCGCAGCAGATGCACCTGATGTTCTGACTTCTTGCAGACCACGCGGTCGCCTTCCAGCACCGGCATTCCAACTTGCCCATCGACGGTCAAGTACGCCTCTTCCGGTGTGTTCCTGACCACAACTTCGATCTCAGCACTGTCGCGCACCACCAGCGGACGATTCGTCAGCGCGTGCGGTGAAACCGGAGTAATCACAAACGCCTCCACCGATGGCTCGAGGATTGGGCCACCAGCAGCAAGCGAATATGCGGTCGACCCGGTGGGAGTGGAAATAATCACGCCGTCGGCTTTGTAGTGCGCAACGAATTGTGCGTTTACGAATACATCCACTGCAGTCATGCGCGCGATGGCGCTTTTCGTGACCACCATATCGTTCAGCGCGAGATACTCAGCAATGCAATCGTCGCCGCGCTGAACGCAACACTGCAGGAGAGAGCGCGAATCACGGGTGAATCGCTTCTGCTCCACTGCCTCGAAAGTCGCATAGAGTTCTGACACCGGCACTTCAGTCAGGAATCCGAGCGATCCCAGGTTCACTGCAAGAATAGGGATACTTGCCTTTGCCACCGCGCGCGCTGCAGCCAGCAACGTGCCGTCGCCGCCGAGGACGATGACGAGGTCCGGGTTCAATGCCGGGATCTCAGTCCTCTCTACCGCTGTACATTCTGGAACGAACATACAGGAATCGGGGTCGGCAACCACCTCATATCCGCGCTTGCGCAACCAATCCAAAAGCTCCGGAAGCAGCTTTTCCAGCTCCTTCTTGGCCGGCTTCGATACTATGACAATCTTCTTCATTCACTCTCTTCAGAACTTCGCAAACTTGGTGAACTTTACCAGTTCCATCCGCTGGTCGGCCTTCGATGAATCTTGTAACGCCAACACCACTCCATCGGGCGACAACCACATCAGCATACCCGGTATCGATTTCGCTTTCAGCTCTACGATGCTCGCGTCCATCTTCGTGCCATCCACTTCGAGCTGGTCCTCGCCCACGTACTGCACATCTGCCTCGAAGGACTCCAGCTTCGGCCCGGCATCGCTCATGCCCATCATCTGTACCAGCTGCACCTTGGTGCTTTGCTGCGGAACTTTTTTCGCGCGACGCGCAATGCTGCCCAGCATCCACGGCGACGGCGAGAAAAGATTGTATGGCCCTTGCATCGCGATCTGCGAATAAGTGCCTCTACTCTCACACGCGAATTCTTTGGCTTCCATCCTGCAATTGAGCTGCTTGGATGATCCCACTCCGCCCACTCTAAGCTGGATCGGATACAGCCCCGGCGCAAAATTCACGCCGATATCCACGATCATTGGCTGCGCACTTGGGTCCTTCGACACTACCCACTGTTCTTCCAGCTCATATCCAATGTTGGTCTTGTACAACGTCCATGGCTCTTCAAAGCTCTGCTCCAGTTTGCCATCGGTTCGTTTCAACTCGTACTTGCCTTCGGCGATCTTCGTCCGCAACGGAGCAGTTTCAGCAGCCTTCGCTTTCGCATTCGGGCTTCGTTTCGTCTGCGCCCACGCGTGAGGCGCAAGACTGTGCATCGCCATCACGACCGCGAGTAACAAGACACTCGATCGCCTTTTAGCCGAATCTTGCATGCAACAAGAACTCCCGATTCCCTTCCGTGCCCAGTATCGGAGAATCGATCACCTCAAGATCACGCCCGCCCAATTCCGAGACTGTGCGGCTGACCTTTTCTACCGCCGACAACTGCGCCGCCTCATCCCGCACGATGCCGCCTTTTCCCACTAACTCGCGGCCCACCTCAAACTGCGGCTTAACCAGCACGACCAACTCGCCCGCGCCACCGGCAAAAGCTGCCGCGATAACCGCGGGGAGCACGAGTGTAGCACTTATAAAAGACACATCCATCGATACGAATTGCACCGCTTCGCCCACGGCTTGGGCATCGAGATATCGGGCGTTGGTCTTCTCCAACAAGCGCACGCGCGAATCTGCTCGTAGCTTAGCGTCGATCTGCCCATAGCCGGTGTCCACAGCAATCACTTTCGCAGCGCCGTGCTGCAACATGCAGTCGGTAAATCCGCCGGTAGAAGTTCCCACATCGAGACACGTCAGCCCAGCGAGGTCTATCTTCCAGTGCTCGATAGCCCGCTCCAGCTTGAGCCCGCCGCGACTGACATAACGCAGATCATTGCCGAGTATCCGCACTGCGATTTCAGAATCAACGTTCGCTCCCGATTTGGAAATCTTCTGTTCGCCCGCAAGCACGCGTCCTGCCAGTATCAGGGCCTGCGCTCTCTCTCGCGACGCAACCAGTCCGCGGTCCACCAGCAATTTGTCTATCCTGACTTTCACTTGGCGCTCAGGTTAACATTTTCGCTGCAATCGGCCATTGGTCGTTCCATCTCGCACTCAAAAATGTGCAAACCGCTCAGCCATTGATTTTTACTAAACTTTAACAATCGACAATGAGGTTGTTTGTACCTTTTTCCACATTTCGGTTGAAAACCCGGCTAGTGTCAACCGCGTAACTCATGCGCTACAATATGTTCATCCTGAACAGGAATAATAAATATGGCTACCAAACCTAAAGACCGCCCGGAAACAGCCACGGCCCCCGCCAAGTCCCTTAATGGCACTGCTCCTCTGCCTGAAGCGAAGCTCAAGCAGCTTTATGCCACCATGTTGAAGTGTCGCACCATGGAAGAGAAGATCCGCATTCTCTTCAAACAGGGTCGATTCTCCGGCAATTACTATGCCGCCGTAGGACAAGAGGCCACCGAAGTCGGATGCGCCATCGACCTTCGCCCCTCCGACACAGTCGCCCCTTCGCACCGCGATTTCATCGCCAACTTGATTAAAGGCACACCGCTGAATCTGATGATTTCGCAGATTTATGCGCGCAAGACCAGCCCCGATCAGGGACGCTCTTCCCCGGCGCACTGCGGATACGCTCCTCTGAACATCATCACGCCGGCCTCCACCATCGCCGCGCAGCTCAATATTGGCACCGGAGTCGCTCTGGCCAACAAGATGAAGAAGAATGACGACATCGTCATGGCTTTCTCCGGTGAGGGTTCAACCAGCCTGGGATTCTGGCATGAAGCGGTGAACTTCGCCGCTGTCCACAATCTTCCTATCGTTTATGTCATCCAGAACAATCTCTGGGCAGAATCGGTCAACGTAAGGCTGCAATCAAAAGTTGAAGACCTCAGCCTCCGCGCGCAGGGATACGGCATCCCCGGCATCACCGTCGACGGCAATGATGTAGTCGCTGTCTATCGCGTAGCCACCGAGGCCATCAATCGCGCTCGAATCGGCGGCGGCCCTACCGTGATTGAATGCAAGACTTATCGCTGGTACGGACACTCCGAGATCGATCCCGCAAAATATCGCGACCCTGCGGAAGTCGAATACTGGAAGTCGCGCGATCCCATTCCGTTCATGGAAAACTATCTGACCAAGTACAAACTCTGGTCGGACGATTTCAAACAGCAGACTCTAGACAGCTTCCAGAAAGAATTGGACGCGGCCATTGACTTCGCTGAGAAGGCGCCGTTCCCGGAACCGGAAGAGGCGCTCGACCACGTCTATTCGTTCAGCATCCGCGATCGCGAACTCGACCGCAAGAACTGGACGCCAACGGTCTTACAGAAATAGCTTTTGCTTTCCTGACTACCGACTACTAACTACCGACTACTGGACACTGGACTCTAAATGCCACTTTCAACATATATCGATGCAATCAATACCGCACTGCGCGAAGAGATGACGCGCGATGAAAAGGTCTACATCATCGGAGAAGATGTAGGCGTGATGGGCGGCGCATTCAAGGCCACCAAAGGACTCATTGAAGAATTCGGCCCTGACCGCGTGATCGACTCTCCTCTGGCCGAAGGCATCATCGTCAGCTCTTCCATCGGCTCGGCGATGGCGGGAATGCGTCCCGTCCCGGAGATTCAGTTCGTCGACTTCGTCACTCCGGCCATGGACGCCATCACCCAACAGGCAGCCAAGCTGCGCTATCGCAGCGCCGGCACGCAGACCTGTCCTCTGACACTCCGCATCTGCTACGGCGGCGGTGTAGGCGGCGGCCTCTATCACTCGCAGACCAACACCACCTGGTTCGCGCACGAACCCGGCTTGCGCGTCATCGCTCCCAGCACTCCTTACGACGCCAAAGGCATGCTCAAGGCCGCGATACGCGATGACAACCCGGTCATCTACTTCGAGCACAAAAAGCTTTATCGCTCCATCAAGGAAGAAGTGCCGAGTGAGGATTACACCGTCTCGCTGGACAAAGCTGTAGTCCGGCGCGAAGGCTCAGACATGACCGCCGTCTCTTACGGCTACACCATGCAACTCATGTTGCAGGCCGCCGACAAGATGAAGAGCGAGCACGGCATCAACGTCGAGTGCATTGACCTCCGCACCCTCAATCCATTGGACACCGACACAATCCTGAATTCCGTCGCCAAGACCAATCGCGTCGTCCTGGTTCAGGAAGACCATCGCACCTTGGGAATCTCGTCAGAGATCTCGGCAGTAATCGCCGAGCAGGCCTTCGAATGCCTCGATGCGCCCATCATTCGCGTTACTGCCCCTGACATCCCAGCCATCCCATTCGCTCCTCCGCTCGAAAAGTTCTACATGCCAACGGTAGAAAAGATCATGAACGCAATGGAGCGCTGCGCACAGTACTAGCTGGCAGCTGTTAGCTCTTAGCCTTTAGCCAAGCAAAAGCCGCATCTACGGATGCGGCTTTTTTCTTTTTCTCCGCAATTAGGAAGTTGTCATCCTGAGCGAAGCGTAGCGGAGTCGAAGGATCTATGTATTTGGCGCGTAATCCCATCCATTTCTGTGGGTGCCCGTCCTAGCTCCGCTAGGGCGGGCCTTTTGATTTGCCTCAACCATTCACCACTAAATGCTAAGTGCTAATTGCTAACGGCTGCCTCACACCAACCCCAACCCACCGTCCACCACCAGTATCTGCCCCGTAACAAACTGCGATGTCCCGGCAAAAAATCTCGCTGCTATAGCGACATCCTGCGCACTACCATTACGCAGCATCGGCGTTTTCTTCGTCAGCTTCTTCATTGTCGCCGACGGCTTCTTCTCGCCCAGATCGATCATTCCCGGCGCAACGCAATTGACCACCACATCCGGTGCCAGCGCCTTCGCCGACGCCTGCGTCAGCATGTGCAGCGCTGCCTTCGACGAGCAGTAGTGGACATGGCTCGCCCACGGCCTGATACCGCCCAGGGATCCAATGTTGATGATCCGTCCCTTGCGCTTGCGCAACTCCTTGGCCGCAAGCTTCGTCACCAGAAAGGCTCCGGTGGCGTTCGTGGCAAACATCTCGTCCCATTGCTGGAGGGTCAAATCCTCGAAGTCCACCGTGTCATACGCGCCGGCATTGTTGACGAGCACATCGATACCGCCCAGCTCGCGCCGGACATCCGCGACCATCTGCTTCACACTCTTCTCATCGCGGACATCGCATTGCACTCCCACCGCGCGCACTCCTAGCGACGTCAATTCGACAACCGTCCGCTTCGCATCGCGGTCAGATGTACGAAAAGTGATGGCGATATTCGCTCCCGCGCGCGCCATCTCCAGCGCAATCTCACGCCCAATGCGCTTCGCCCCGCCGGTAATCAACACTGACTTGCCCTTTAACTCTTGCATCATTCAATTCTAATTCAGAGCAGGATTATTTTCGGTTGGCGCTGGCCTTTGCATGAGTTCTCGGGTGGTGCAGGCCTTTAGGCCTGCGTAAAAGCACCTCTAAACGATTCGGCTTTAGCCGCTGAGGTACTCTTCCTCCGTGCCTCCGTAGTCAAAATCACAATTGACGATACAATGCCTTTCCATGCTTCGCACCAAACTCCATGCCGATCCGACTGGCGTCTTCCTGCACGACGCCGTCCTCAGCGCCTGCCACAAGTTCAGCAACAAGACGGCGCTGGTGGACACCTCCTGCATCGGTCCCGCCCGCCGCGTGTCGTATGGCGAATTCGCTGAACTACTCGAGATCACCGCAAAGAATCTTGTAGCTACCGGAATACGTCCCGGCGAAGTCGTCGCCATATACATGCCAAATTGTTGGGAGTACGCAGTCTCTTATCACGCCATCACATTAGCCGGTGCCGTTCCCACGCTGCTGAATCCCAGCTACCGCGAGCGTGAGGCGCGATATCAACTCGAAAATTCCGGAGCCGTCGCCTTGATCACCGACGGCCTGCAGATCGCTGAAGTCAATCTTGGCGGACTCCCCAAGTTGCGACTCGTCTTCACCACTCGACATGCAGCCCCCGGCGCGCGACACTTTTCAGAATTGCAAAGGCCCTCTTCTGCCACTCTCCCCAAAATAGAAACCAGTCCGGCCAGTACCCTCGGGGCACTGCCCTTCTCCAGCGGCACCACCGGAATGCCCAAGGGCGTAATGCTCACTCATCACAATCTCCTTGCGAATGCCTACCAGACTCTCGCGCCGGGTGAAAAGGCCACACCGGACGAGAACGATGTCGCACTTTGTTTTCTCCCGCTTTACCACATCTACGGATTGAACGTGATCTTGAATCCATTCCTGCTGGTGGGCGCAAGCATCGTTCTGATGGCGCGCTTTGAGATGGAGCGGGCGCTCGGACTCTTCGTCTCCGAGGAGATCAGCTATCTTCCATTGGTTCCACCGCTGATGAATGGATTTTGCGTCGCCGCCGAACAGGGAAACTTCCCCAAGAACCACTGCATTCGCACTGTCAAGTCCGGCGCCGCGCCTCTCGCACCCGAGCTACCTAAGCGCTTTACTAATCTGACCGGCATTCCTGTGCGCCAGGGCTACGGGATGACGGAAGCATCTCCGGTCACTCATCTCGGTTTTCTCGAGCCTGATCTTTACCGGCCTGACTCGATCGGACCGGCCGTCGCACAAACCGATTGCCGGTTAGTGGACGAAACCGGCACTGACGTTCCCATCGGCGAGCCCGGCGAACTCGTCATGCGTGGACCGCAGTTCATGCAGGGATATTTCAATGCACCTGAGGTTACTCGTGAGGTCTTGCGGGATGGCTGGTACTGGTCAGGAGACATTGCCGTTCGTGACGAAGCCGGATTTTACAAGATAGTCGACCGGCGCAAGGAGATGATCAAGTGCAAGGGCTTTCCTGTCGCGCCCGCGGAAGTTGAAGCCGTCTTGCTGGAACATCCTGCCGTCCGCGACTGTGGCGTGATTGGCAAGCCCGATGATTGCGCGGGCGAAGTTCCCTGCGCTTTTATCGTCCTTCGCGAGAACATCTTGGCATCTGCGAAACTGGAAACCGAACTGTGCGGCTATGTCGGTGAACGCCTCTGCAGCTTTAAACAGCCGCGTAGTGTTCGTTTTGTTGATACTATCCCGCGCAATCCCTCCGGAAAGATCCTGCGCAAAGATCTCCGCACCCAACTCTGATTACACTCGCAAATAAAAAACCCCGCGTGCAGCGGGGTTTCAATTGCGGCAGAGATCATCAACCTATTTATCTTTATAGATCGAGTACTGGTCCGTAGGACGCCTCATCTTGATCTCAATGTCCATCGTCTTGTCCTTCACGTCATAGTCCTGGCCGAAGGTCTGCAATCCTGGCGCAATCACTTGCACGCGCACCTTGCCATAAGGTAGCCCCGGATATGTGGTCTTTCCTTCCGCATCGGTCTTCAGCTGCGCGCTTCCCTTTTTCTGTTTTCCACCGTTGTCCACGGTATGAAGAATGACGCTGGCATTGCGCACGGGCTTGCCGTTGTAGTCGCGGACAACGGTGAAATTGACTATGGAACTGTTCTCGTCTCCCGCTGACGCAAATGTCGCGGCTAAGAAGACCAGCAGCAGGATAGGTAGAGAGCGTCCGACAAATCTCATGACGTTCATTTTAGATTGATGCTGCCCAAATGACCAGCCGACCTGAAGTCGCCTTCCAGCTCCCGATTCTGGACAAACCACCCTCCCCCGCCGACATCCAATCCTCATCACCTGAAGAAAATCCTTTTTATACAGGAGTTTGCAATGGCAAATGCTACGGAGAAAGTGTTTGACGTCATTAATAATCTGATCGAAGCCAACCGCGACGCGCAGCAAGGTTACCGGGACGCTGCCGGAAAAGTCAGCGATCCCACACTGCGCACCTACTTCAACGAACGAAGCTTGGAGCGTGGTCAATATGCTGCCGAGTTGAAGAATGAGCTCCAGCGACTCGGCAAGGGCGACATCGCCACCAGTGGCACCGCCATGGGTGCGATTCGCCGCGCGTGGATGGACTTAAAGGCAAATCTCGGCGGCGGCGATCATGCCATCCTGAGTTCGCTGGAAGCAGCCGAAGATTCTGTGAAGCAGGCCTACCAGGAAGCGATGCGGGATACTCTTCCCGGTAATCTTTCCGCCATCGTGCGCACGCAAGCACAAAACATCTTCAGCGCTCACGATTACATTCGTAGTCTCCGCGACCGCAAAGCTGTTGCTTGATCTTGGCGACTCCACCGACGAGGTTGCCCCACCCGCAGTGATAGGGTGGGGTTCCTTTTTTGAATTACCGAAGATTCTTGCTCAAGACTACTCGCGCAACAGCGATCATCCCTATTGCTTGGGCTGACGGATCTTGCAATCCTTGTGCCCGCCTCAACGCGGTGACGGGGTCGACTTGTGCAGCAGCTTCGCTGATCTCCTCTATCAGTTCGGCCACATTCGTCTCGCCTCTGTTCGACCACACCTCATCGGCTGCCGAGAATGCCATATCAAAATAGCCATCCGCGGATTTGAGATCACCGGACGTCCCATTTGCGAATCCGAATGCAGCCGCCTGACGCGCACGCAGCGACGCCGGCATCTTCTTCAGCGCTTCATTCTGGTCCGAACCAGAATTGCTCATAGCCTGCAGCACGGATACCGATTCCTCCGGCGGGTGCGAACTCTCTCCCGGCGCGCCGGCAAGGTCCGCCGCCTGTCTGGCCATCACGTCTTTTTCCAGCGCCTTTTGATAGCCCTCCTCACCCAGTGTCTCCTTCATCGATTGCACGGTGATGTTGAGTGCGAGCTGCCGGTCTCCGCTCTCCTTCAGCTTTCCCAGCCATCGCAGCAGGTTCACCCCGGAGTCGCGGACAACGTCCTTGTCCATCTTGGCTGCTGTTGTTGCAAACATGGAAGCGAAGTTTGGCGCCTCCGTCGCAGCCTTTTCCGTATCGCTAGGCAGCGAGGAAAACAATGTCGAGAACGTTTGCTGCGCCCACGCCGAATGTGCGGGTTGAGAATCGATTGCGGCCATCACCAATCGCGGTGCCGCAATGCCCTGCGCTAGGGCCGCATCCAACCGGCTTCGAACCAGGTCCCCGGTCTGCTTTGGACATTTCGCCAGAGCGCCGATCAGGGACTGCTCTGCCGCAGCCACTGCCGCTGGGTAGAGTCTCTGCACAAATTCAACTGTGGTCTTGCAGTCCGCCTGACCCGAAGCCAGCAGTGAGACTGCCGGTTTCTTGCCCGATGCAATCAGCTCCGACTCGATCCGCACACCTTCTTTGGTTAGCCCGGCAGCCAGCTTCGGCGATATCGGTGCCGCCACATTGATCGCTGATGTCAGAACGCGAAGTCGGTCTTGTTGATCTGTCTGCGGCAGAGAGACGGCAGCTTGCACCACATCGAGTATGAATTTTCGGCTGGCTTGCGCCTTCGCCGGAAGCGTTGGTTTTGCCGGCGCTTTACCCGCATTTTTGTCTCGGGCGCGGACCATGGGAGCATTGTCGTCGGCTCCTGCCCAAAGTGATGAAACACCGAACACGAATACAAAAAGTGCAGCAAAAAAAATATAAGGACGTTTGGACAAATCGATTCTCCTGAATGGGGGTTCTCCGCCGATGCCTTTGCGGAGAATCAGACCTTGAGCATAAAACCAGCTCTGCCTGCTCTCAAGCTCATTGGGCCATCTAGGGGAATAATTAGGAATAGAGTATTAGTAGTAGATTAAGGTTGAGCCTTAATCCTCTTAGGAGAGTGCGGGATGCGTTAACTCGTTTTTCCCGCTCTGGCTGCCAGCGCCCGCTGGCTCGCTCGAAGTTCTTCGACAATATCTTTCCCGGCTCTACGCGCCTCGTCAGCGCGGTCTGTTGGAAATGAGATAGCGCCCACCCGGGCGTGCCCGCCGCCACCATAGCGCTCACAGATCACCGCGAGATTTACCATGTCCTCCGGCCGGGTCTTCGTCCACGGATTCGACCCCACCGACACCTTAGTCCTGAAGCTGCTCTTGCTTAATCCAATGCTGTAGGTGCTCTGCGGATGCAGGTAATACGGAATGAACTTGTTGTATCCCTCAAGGTCGTATCCGGTCACGTCAAAGTAAATCGTGCCATCGATACACTCCGAGTGCCGCCGGATGATATCGATAGACTTCTCATGCCGCTCCATGAGCGGCGGAAGCAACTTCGCTACGAAAGGCTCCGCGATGATTTCCGCCAGTGGCCTGGTCGCGAGTAGCGGGATCAACTTGTCCGGGAAATCCGGATCTTGATTTGCCTCGATCACCATCGTCAACTTCATCGCTGGCTCGGCCATTTCCACGGCAGTCTTGGCGTCGGTGTACTGGGCGCCGTCGATGATGTCCGCCCAACTCACTAGCTCAGCAACGGGTTTCTGGTCAAAACCGAATACCTTTTCGGTGGTGTCCGCCAAAAACTTGGTGCAGGATTTGTATTCTGGATCGAAGAATTTCTTTCCGCTTTTGTCTTCGCGGAAGTTTTCGGCATCTTTGGGACTGAGGAAAGCGCTCTGGTGATGGTCGAACCACCAATTGATCTTGGGCGAAGCAGAGTACTTGAAGTCGACGATCGCGTTTTCGTCGCCCGTGAATTGCGACTCGTCAAACAGCGCGCCTGCCCGATGCACCAGCCCGGTGAAAATGAATTCGGCGTCCTTTTGGATGCGTTCGCGGTAGAAGCGTGAAAACAGAGCTGCCGAAGCCGTGCCGTCGAAACACTTGTCGTGATAAAAGACCCGTACTCTCAATCAACCCTCGCCGATATGCTTTCTGTAGTCTGCTTCCAGAAGCCACTAAGCATTGCGGTTATTGAGAGTTATGTCAAGCCGCACATTTTCGAGCTGCCGGCTTGAGCATTAGCGTATCAAGCACGCCCGCGTTGCATCGGTGCATTCGGTGGCGTAAGCGCCCTCACTTTTGCAACGAAGCCCGCAACCAGGTCCAGGCAGTCCACTTCCGCCTCGCTCTTAGGCTTGTGATTGGGGTCTGTGATCGAGAGTACCGGAATGTGTTTTGCTTTTGATTTCGCCTTCAGTAAGTTCTTATCGCGTTGAGGCAGCGTGTGACACAGGATCAGCAAGTCAAAACTTTGCGACGCCAATTTCATAAGCGCCTCGGTAGCGTTTTCCGCTGCCGTCACTGTGTACCCAACTCTGCTCAGTATGTTCTGCCTTATGTTGACCAGTAGCTTGTCTCTTGAAACCGTCAGCACCTTCGGTCTGGCGGCGGTCTGTGTTAAAAGCGCATTTTTTCGAAACACCTATCCCCCCAGTTCTTCCTCCAGTTCAAAACATTTTGCAGCGGCCCGGTTAGTCATGCCGGAGCGACAAAGCGCTAACCTTATTCGGCGTGTCCTGGTCTCGCAAGCGTCAAGTTGCGCTGTCCCAAGAAGGGCAGCAGCATACGATTGCGGGCACCACCCCTGAAACAGGTCTATACTCAAAGCTGTTCAACTTGTTTGATCGCAATTCTCCGCGCGCGCCTGCACGGTTCCTTGCGTAGTCAGAAAGGCATTATGCCTGGAAGGACGATATGCAAAAGCGCGATGAGAGTACTACTGCCGTTGTCGAACGGAAAAAGCGAATAGTCCACAGTAAGAAACTGATTCGGGAGTCGAAGGTGATGATCGATTACAGCCAGCAGATCATCTCTCACGCCCAGTCAAAAGAAAAAGATAAGGCGTTGAAGCTCCAGCGGCAATCCTGATGCAACTTAAGCTACGGGCCTCTCAAACCGTCGCACGCTCCCGTACTCTGCTGCTGCTTATGAAGAATTTGCGGCGGCAACAAAAAGAACTGAGGACGGAGTTGCGCGAGCTTCGTTCCGAATCGCTCCGGCTCTCAAAGGTACAGTTTAAAGCCCGTCGCTCTTCTCCCAAGATTTCTGCTAGAAAGATCTCTGCATAGCGTTTCGGCCTATCTCTATTTCGCAGCCTGCAAGCCCGGCAATACCTCTTCCAATCCATTCCATGTCTCTGGATTCTGTGCGTGCAGAGTTGCCAGGTATAGATAAAGGTCTTGGCCGGAAAATTTGCCCTTGATCTCCTCCACCGCCCGCGCAACGGCTTCTTTCGCGGGAGCCGATACTTCCGTCGACTCGCTGATCACGCCATCTTCGTTTGCGATCCCGAGCGCATTCAGGAACGCCGACATCATTGCTCGTTGGTGAGTAAAGTGGTATGAGACCAGCAGTTGACCGATCAGGTCTGCCGGAACGCCCAAGGTCGCCAAATAGAAGGCCCGCTTCTCAACCAGCAGTCTCTTCACAAATGCGGGACGAAAATTCTTATTCCGTGCAATAAACATATCCGCAGCGCGATGGAACTCTTTCAACGTATTGTCCGCGTAGAAGGCCGCAGCCGATTTCAGCCGCAGTTCCTCACTCATTTCCTTCCATATATGCAGCGTATCAGGCGCTATCGATTCCATACTTTCTAGTGTAACGCAGCCAGCTTCGCCCCTCGCGCAATCAAGCCCGCGCTGGAACCGATTGATAAGGGATCGCTAGCACTCTGCAAGATTGCTGCCTGGAATGGAGGGACAATGCCTATGTCTTTGAACTTGAAAATTGAAACTACCCACTGGCCACTACTCACTAACCACTAACCACTGCTCCTCTACCCGGAAGTACATGTACCAATCGAGCACCGGACTGCCCGTCAGTCACTTTACATATCAGGTCAATGAATTAGGATGAGGACTCCTCCCCCAGGAGCCATACATGGACGACTTAGCACAGGACATCCGAAATCTGTCCGCCGCATTGAACCAGCTTTGCAAGACTCTGGAAGCCAAAGCCTCCAGCCCCATCGCCGACTCCGAACTCGCCGGAAATCTTACCTTCGACCTGCTCGATAACTTTAAAAACGCTCTTGATCACTCGCGCCACATGGTTTGGCCCTACGTCATCGCTCTCCAGCAGGGCTCGCCGGAGAACGTCGACTTCGCCCTTCAGCAGTATCGTATGCAACGTGTGCGAGAGATGCTCACCACCATCCGCAAAGACGAAGAGACCTTAAAGAACGACGCAAAAACCTTGCTCTTCTTGGCGGAAATGCACCGCATGACCAACGTCCGCGACATCCAGCTCGACGTCCAGTAACCCCCCCACTCCCCCAAATTGGCGGCCACCCCCCGGCCGCCGTCTACAAGTCTGTTTCTCCCCATCCCACCACATAAGCTCTAAAATCTTAGAGTTCCCTGTCGATTTCGTGTATCCCAAACGTCGTACCCTTAGGAGGAATAAAACCAATGCAATACCTATTGCTCATTTACGAAGATGAAAAGCGGTTTGCCAAAGGCTATGACAAGGCAGAAATGGCCGAGTACGGTGCTTTCGGCCAGCAGTTCGCCCCTGCGATCAAAGGTGGAAACGCACTACAACCGACGGCCACTGCGAAAACAGTCCGCGTGCGCAATGGCAAGCCGCTCACCAGTGACGGCCCATTCGCCGAAACCAAAGAACAACTCGGCGGCTTTTACCTCATCGAGGCAAACAGCGCCGATGAGGCCGCCTCTATCGCGGCGAAGATCCCCGGTGCGCGCTTCGGCTCGATCGAGGTCCGTCCCATCATGGTTTTCTCATAGCTTGGGAGAACGCCGGGCCGCTGGTTCGGCGTTCCTGCAACCCTTATTACTGGTTCACTCAAAGGAGACCTTATGATTTCGACTTCTTCTCCACCATTACCAGAACAAATCGCCAAGGCATCGCGGTACCTCACCGAGACGCGCGACGCCCTGCTCGACTCAGCAGCAGGACTCTCACCTTCTCAGTGGGACTTCAAGCCTGC
>JAOAPL010000376.1 GCA_025462925.1 Acidobacteriaceae bacterium | reverse complement strand
CTTGGAATGATGGCGCCGGAGAAACCGTCGTGGAGTATCCGTTGCGTTTTTCTGTCGGCATGCAGCAGCAGTCGTTCATGAATTTCCCGGGCCAGAATTCGAGCGCATACGTGCCTGTGGTGAGACTAAACATTTTTTAACAGGGAATAGATCGCAGCCGGGATGAAGCCCGCTTGCACTGGATATTGAGCCTACTCATGAAGATTTGTTTTGTCGGGACATTTCCGCCCAGTGGACGGCAACTGAACGAATACGCGTTTCACATTGCGCGCGAGTTGCAGAAAGATCCGCTGCTCAGTCTCACCATTCTCTCCGATGAGCTCGAATCGCCAGCGCCGGAATTGCCCGGCTTTGACGTGGTTCGCTGCTGGAAATTCGATTCGCTTACCAATCCGTTTCGGATCCTGCGCGCTATCCACAAGATCAAGCCGGATGTCGTCTGGTTCAATCTTGTCTTTTCCTCTTTTGGTACGCAGTACAGCCCGGTGGCGGCATTTGTTGGACTCTGCACCCCGGCTCTCGCCCGATTGTCCGGCTACTACACCCATATCACTCTCCATCATTTGATGGAGCACGTTGATTTCACCCACGCGAACATACGGCAGGAGCGCTTGTTCCGTGTTGCCAGTTCGATCACAACGCGCATCCTCCTGATGGCGAATTCGCTCTCTGTGCTGTTGCCCGGATACCGGCGGACATTGATCGATAAATATCGCGGACAGGACGTTCACTTCCGCGCGCACGGGATTTTTTCTGCGCCTGCGCAGCCCGATTACTCGCGACGTGCCAATCCGCATCAGCGCATTCTCGCGATAGGCCATTGGGGAACGTATAAGCGCTTGGAGTTGCTGATGGAAGCCTTTCCCAAGATCGCCGAGCGCGTTCCCAATGCTCGCCTGGTGATCGCCGGTGCCAACCATCACACAAAAGCTGGTTATTGGGAGTCGATGGCAGAAAAATACAAGCACGATTCGCGCATCGAGTTCAGGGGCTATGTCGCTGAAGAGGACATTCCCGATTTGTATTCAACTTCCAGCATTCTGGTGATGCCGTACTCGTCTTCTACCGGATCCAGCGGCCCGGCGCATCAGGCGTGTGAATTCGGGTTACCGGTTATTTCTGCTGATATCCCCGAATTTTGCGAGATGGCTGACTACGAAGGCATGGCCATGGACTTCTACAAGACAGGTAACGTCGAGGATTTTGTGGAAAAAGTCGTTGCTTTATTGGAGGCTCCCGAGCGCCAACTGCACATGGCGGAACAGAATTTCTCTGCAGGGCTGCGCATGACCATGCCGGAAGTCGTCCACCGTTATCTTCGTACTTTTGATTTTCATCGCCGCGCAAAGCTCCTCGCTTCTATTTCCCGCTTCCGCGTTCTTCCCGGGTGGGTCCCCTCGCGCTCCGCCGTTTTTCGGTCCGCTTCCGCCGATTTTATTCACTGGGATTAACCCCAACACTCCAGCTACTCAGGACAACATCTACTCTGCTTCCCACATCCTAAGCCGATGTAAGTAGAACCTTGCACTTTTGGGGAAGTGGCATGGGATCGATGTCGCAATCTCTTAGATTGCTTGTTGTTGTCAGCTTAGTGATCGCTGTCGCAGGATGCGGCGGCCGTGGCGTTGCGACTAAAACAGCAGCCGATTCCGCAGCAGCGCCAGTTGTCCAATTCTCCGCAAATGCAACGTCCATTACTTCCGGTCAGCAAGCGACGCTTACTTGGTCCACTACGAGTGCCACCTCTGTGACCATAGATGGCGGAACCGTAGCACTTTCTGGCACTAGGGTCGTCACGCCCACGGCGGCTACCACTTATGTTCTATCTGCCACCGGCCCCGGCGGCACTACCAATGCGAACGTCATAATTTCAGTGAGCGCAGCTTTGCCGCTCCCGTCCATCCAATTTTCCGCGAGCCCGGCCAGCATCAGCCTCGGCCTGTCATCTGTTCTTAGTTGGTCCACCACAAATGCAACATCGGTGAGTATTGACAGTGGCGTGAAAAGCACTGCACTTTCCGGATCGGCAACCGTTGCTCCCACCGGGACCCACACCTACATTCTGACTGCCACCGGACCCGGCGGCACTGCCACCGCAAACGCGACAGTGAGTATCACCGGCAGCACCGGGCAGGGAATTAAGGCTGTCAACCACGTCATCTACATGTTGCAGGAGAACCGCTCATTCGACAGTTACTTTGGAAAGCTCGGAGACTATCGCGCCGCGAATGGCTACGGCGCAGCTTCAGACATTGATGGTTTACCTGCGGGTGCGTCCAACTTCACTGATGATAAGCAGCAACAATGGTCGTCATTCCACTTCCAGACGATGTGCATGGAAGGCGTTTCGCCCGACTGGCTTGAAAGCCATGGCGATTACAACCTTCGCACTCCGGGTTCGGATACCTTCGTGGGCGATGGTTTTGTCCACAGCGGCCAAGGCATGGCACAGTTCGCGGGCACGGTGATAGAAACGCCCAATGTCTCGTCCTCCGTAACGGTGCAGCCTCTGGTCACCACTAACTACTATCTGTTTTCCAGTCGGTCAGGCCCGGTCTTGGCCCAGCTCAGCGTGAATGTTGGCACTACTGCAGCCAACATCTTCTTCGCCAATCCCGATACGATCCCAATCGGCAGCAGCACCACCCTGAATTGGAATGTTCCAAACGCAACTTCTGTGACCATCGACAATGGTGTCGGCACATTCACAGGATTCTCCGGAAGCGCCACAGTTTCGCCCACAGCCACCACTACATATAACCTCACTGCTACTGTGGGAACAGGCATTGTGTCGGCCACCGCTACGGTGAATATCTCCTCAACTCCGGGGCTCATTTTCAAAGCCAGTTCCACCAGCATCGCCAAAGGACAATCGGTCACGCTGGAATGGAACATCCCCGGCGGTGCGGAAGCATTGGTCAGCACCTGGTTTGATCAGCCCGGCAAGCGCGTGATGGGCTACTTCGATGAAACCGATTTTCCGTACTACTACTTCATGGCCTCGAACTTTGCCACTTCAGATCGCTTCTTTTCACCGATCTCCAGCAATAGCGAGCCGAACCGAATGTACGCACTTGCCGCAACCAGCCACGGTCACGCGCATGATCCCGGTTCGTTTGATTCCAGCCAAGTGAAGAATATTTTTCAACTACTCGAACAAGCGGGGATCTCGTGGAAGGTTTACTACCAGACCACGGATTCGGCCGGCGTGCCGAACACCCGCATGAACCGCTTCCAGCCATTTAGCACTGATCACGCCGATAAGATCGTTCCTGCTTCGCAATACTTCGATGACTTGAAGAACGGCACTCTGCCGCAGGTCGCATACATCGAAGAGAAGGCAGGTCTCGACGAGCATCCAGGCGGAACGCTTGTCGGTGACATTCACAGCGGTAATCACGTTCAGGCCGGCGCGCAATTCATGTCCACGTTCATCAACGCGCTCATGGCAAGTTCTTTTTGGAATGACTCGGTATTCTTGATGACCTTTGACGAGCACGGCGGTCTCTATGATCACGTCTCTCCGCAGGTGGCAGTTCATCCGGATGGCATCGCACCGATGGACCTTGAACAGAAGGATATCGACTTTGTTGTTCCCCAAGGCGATTTCAACCGCACCGGCTTCCGGGTTCCTCTCATCGTGATTTCGCCATTCACGAAGAGGAGCTATGTCTCTCACACAGTGGCCGACTACACCGCATTTCTAAAATTCATCGAGACTCGCTTCAATCTCTCCAGCCTCACTGCGCGCGATGCCGCTCAGATCGACATGACGGAATTCTTCAACTTTGATGCGCCACCGTGGCTGACTCCACCAGCGCCGCCGGTGCAGCCCATCAACAAACCTTGCGATTTCACCAACTTGAAATAGAAAGTAGAAGGAGCAAGTAGAAGAACAGAGAGCACATTCGACACTGAAGAGAGTCAAAATTTCCTAGGTTGGTTTTCAGCATCACAG
>JAOAPL010000107.1 GCA_025462925.1 Acidobacteriaceae bacterium | reverse complement strand
TTCGATCTCAAGCTGATGGCGTTGACCGTAGCGGAAGGTCATCGCATAAGGAGCAAATCCTTCGGACTTGGCGACAGCCAGCACTGTGCTGGAATCGAGTCCGCCGCTGAGGAGGACGACGACTGGTGTCGCGCCCGAGTCTGATTTTCCACCGACCATATTTTCCAGAATAACCTTTGCGAAGAATCGTTTGAAAATTATTTCTCTTTTCCAGTCCGACTCCATGTGCATTTTGCGGCCCTTTTTTGGCTGGAGTCAGCTCTGCTTCGGACGTAACCTTCGGCTGTACGTTACCGCCGTTTGACCAATATGGCCGCACTTCGACGGGATATTCCTTCCACACCAAATCCTAAAAGGAGTTGCTTCATGTTTAGCAGAGTACTCGAAATCACAAGCAAACCCGGCAAGGCAGCGGAACTCACAAAGACTGTCGAGAGTAAAGTTATTCCCTTCCTGAAGATGCAGCCCGGCTTCATGGATGGGGTCACCATGTACTCAGACATGAACCCCAATCTCATTCTCGCGATCAGTTTTTGGAAGAGCAAAGACGATGCCGAACGATATCACCAGGAACAGTACCAACTTGTTACAGAAGCGCTGAGCCATGTATTGGAAAGTTCACCCACCATTCATACCTTCTTCGTAGCCAATTCGACGATCCATAAAATCGACACCAGCAAGGCTGCCTAAAGACTTGAGCCGGCGGGGAAAATTCCGCCGGCATTTTTCACTACAAATATTTCACTGATCAGTGTCCTCTGCATCCAAGCCGCATAGCTTTCTTCTCCCGTACAATTTCTGAATCATGCGTTGGCACGCGCGTGCGGATTGGAGCGTCAACTTGCACAGATCACGGCTATTGCTTTGCTCATTGATCACTGCCCTGAGCGTCGCGGTTCCTGCGGACGGACAAAAACCAGACCCGCAGAAATCCAAGCGGCCAATCATCGGCTTGGCACTAAGTGGTGGAGGAGCTCTTGGCTTAGCTCATATCGGAGTGATCCAGTATTTTGAGGAACACCACATTCCCATCGACCGCATAGCCGGAACAAGCATGGGAGGGCTGGTGGGCGGATTCTATGCGGCGGGCAAGGATTCAACGGGACTCAGGAGGATCGTGGAGCAGGCGGACTGGGACACTCTGTTGAGCCCGAATCCACAATTCCGGGAACAACCTGTCGTTGAGAAACAGGATTGGAACCGGACATCCGGCACGTTTGCCCTGCGATTCGGCAGACGGTTTTCGCTGCCCTCGGGCTTGAATCCAGGTGAAGCACTCGCGCTATTGCTCAGTCGAAACACTCTGGGATACGCGGAGCTATCAAGCTTCGACAGTCTGCCTACACCTTTCCGATGTGTTGCGACCGACTTGATAGGCGGAGACGCATTTGTTTTGTCCAGCGGATCGCTTCAAAGGGCGATGCGAGCGACGATGTCTTTGCCAGCGGTTTTTACGCCTGTGAAGTGGGGCAACCGTGTATTGGTCGACGGCGGGTTGGTGCAAAACGTTCCCGTGGAGGTCGTCCACGACATGGGAGCAGAAATATCTATCGCGGTGACGCTCGATAGTCCGAAGGTAAACGCAGCGCAGTTCAATTCCCTGCTCAGTGTCCTCCGTCAGGCGGTTTCGGTTGCGATCACTCAGAACGAACGCCGCTCCATTTCCCAAGCTGACCTCGTAATCACGGTCAACACGCAAAAGTATTCCCAAGGCGATTACACCAAAGCAGAAGATTTGATCCGAGCAGGATACGAAGCGGCCAAGGCGAAGGCAGAAGATTTGGCTCGTTTTGAAGTTTCTCCAGAAGAGTGGGAAAGCTACATGCAGTCACGACAGGAGCGGACAATCCATCCACCAAACGAAGGCCGAATCATTGAAGTGGCAGCGCCTAAGCCATCATTTCAGCAAAATGCTAAGTCGGAATTAGACCGAAAGCTTGGCACCGGGCCTGTTGCACTCTCAAATATTGAGGACGTGCTCTCCGGAATCGTGACGGCAACAAGCGTGCCTGGGGGTTGGTATCAATGGAAACATTCAGAGCAGGGAGAGGAAGGTTATGGGGTCGAGTTCTTGGAAAGGCCCGGTCAGAGCAATTTCGTCAGGCCATCATTCCATTTCAGTCTTTCCAGCGGCGAGCCGTCGCAAGCCGCCCTGCAGCTTTCTCTGAGCACCATTCCTACCAACACTTACAAAGCCCGGGCCCTTGCTTCGATGACGATCGGTTTCGATCCAGGATTTCGAACCGAGTATTACCATCCCTTCAATGGGACGGGCTACTTCATTGCGCCTGGTGCGCTAGTGCAAAGATTCAACATATACGAGTACTCCGGAACTACTCGCACAAAGTTTGTTCGTGACCGTTTCGCAACAACACTCTACGGCGGGATCGGCACCTGGCGTTTTGCCCAGCTCCGAATTGGCGTGCAGGCCGGCTACGATTCGTATAGCCAAGCGATCTCAGTGGATGGAGTGCCGGCTGTGAGCCACGGGTTCGTCAACCCGGAAGCCGTGTGGATCTACAACACTCAGGACAATGGCGCGCTGCCGAACCGCGGAACGCGTATCGATGGATCGTTGGGATACAGTTTCCGCAATACTTCTTTTCCTTATCTGCGCAGCAGCTTTTCAACCTTTCATCCTGTATCTTCCAGGTTCTCGCTCTTTGCACTTGGCGACGCGGACACCAGTTTTGGAAAGAACTTGAACTTCTACGAACAATACACGGTCGGCGGCCAGATGCTGCTCAGTGCATATCGCTACCAGGAATTTCATGCAAATACCGCGCTGGTTGGAGGAGGAGGCCTCATCATTCATGCCCCTTCCGTGCGCAGTTTTTCGCTCTATCCGGGGATTGCAATCTGGTACGAAGCAGCGAGACTGGACCTGGGCTCAACTGGATGGCAGACACACCAGAGTACGTCTTCCGGAGTCTTCTTCCCAACTCCGCTTGGCGTCGCCGGTCTGGCAGTCAGCTTCAATGAATCAGGAAAAGCGAGAGTGAGGTTGAGTCTGGGAAGCGTGAAACCGTAAATCCGGGAACGCACGAAAAATGGAATCCGGTAGGAATGGCTGCACATCTTTAGTGTGATGGATATAGTCAATTATCTTGAGCGCATAGGTTACTTGGGTCCGCTCGCTCATAAGCAGATCGATGTTGCCGCTTATCTTGAGCGGATCGATTACTCAGGTCCGCTCACGCCAAGTCCCGAAACATTGCGAAATCTACATCGAGCCCATCTATTTACGGTTCCATTCGAGAATCTAGATATCTCAAACGGGCGGAAGGTCCTGCTCGATGAAGACGCACTCGTGCGCAAAGTTGTCGAAAAGCGGCGAGGCGGATTCTGCTACGAATTGAATGGTGCCTTCGCTGCCTTGCTGCGGAGGCTTGGTTTCCGTGTGACGTTGCTCTCTGCGCGGGTTGCGCGCAACGATGGAGGCATGTCGCCGGAGTTCGATCACCTCACGTTGCGCGTTGATCTAGATGAGCCATGGCTGGCCGATGTGGGTTTCGGAGACTCCTTCCTGGAACCGCTCATGTTGAAGCCGAGCATTGAGCAACAACAGGGCGATCGCAAGTTCCGCATCCTTGAGAGCGACGCCGGGCTAACATTGCAGCGAGCCGAGCGTGTCGGAAATTGGAAGCCGGAGTACAGCTTTGACCTGCGCCCGAGGCGACTCCATGAATTTGTTCCGATGTGCGACTATCACCAGACCTCTCCAGAGTCCCACTTTACGCAGAAGAGACTCTGTACTATGGCCACACTGGAGGGACGCATTACTTTGAGCGAGACGAGATTCATCGTCACGCGAAGCGGGATCCGGGAAGAGGCGGTGGTCGAGTCGGAGGCGGAATGGAAAGCAATTTTGCGGGAGCAGTTTGGGGTTCGACTGCCAGGACAAATACCTATTCTAAGATCTTGATGTCAGGATTGCGCGCGGGACCAAGCCATGTCCACGATCTCGCCGATCAACTGAGTGTAGTTGCGGCCTGACTTCTTCGCCGCCATGGCAAACTCCTGCGAGCTGGCGAGCCAGGGGTTGGGATTCGCTTCAATGACGAACACTTCCTTCTTCTTGCTCAATCGCATGTCGATGCGGCCGTAATCGCGGAACTTCAATGCGCCGAAGGCGAGTCGTGCGGTTTCGGTGAGCTTCTCGACCGTGGCTTCGTCCAAATCTTCGGCGACCGCGGATTTCGTTAGTTTGTAGGCTTCCGTCTCGCGGTCAAATTTCACATCCTGCCCGGCGACGCGAGGTGTTCCCTTTGGCAGTTTCGAAAGATCGAGTTCGATCAAGGGCAATACTTCAGGATTTGTATTTCCCAGGACTGCCGCGTAAATCTCCCGGCCGTCAATGTATTCCTCGATCAACGCCGGCGAATCAAATTCTTCATGGATGTAATGGATGCGCTCCATCAACTCTTTCACGCTGCCGACAACCGAATCGCCATCAATGCCGATGGAACCGTCTTCCGATGAGGGCTTCACAATCAGCGGGAATTCGATATCGTGCGAATGGTCAAGCATTCCTTTGTAGGAAGTGGCGAAAAACGGGGTGCGAATATCGTGGAATTGAAACAGCTTCTTCGCTACAGATTTTTCTTGTCCCAGGAAAAGACCGCGGGGGCCGGTGCCAGTGTACGGCATGTGGATCAGGTCCATATACGCGGCGATGTTCATGTCCATGGTGTCATCGCCGGCGTAGGACTCAGTGAGATTGAAAACGAGATTTGCGCCGCATCGGCTTAAAGAAAAGAGAGATTGCTTGGTGCCGTCGAGCACCTGATAGAAAGGCTCGTGGCCGAGCTTTTCCAGCGCCTCAAAGATCTCTTCACGATCTTCCTTCAGCTTCTTCTTTTTCTTCCGGGGTTTGACCTTGCCGTGTTTGCCGTTCTTCCCGTTCTTTGCAGTCTTTACTTCTTCCGGTTCGGGTTCCGGCTCAGGTTCTTCATCCCAGATGTCATAGAGCACGGCGATCTTCAGTTTTGTAGTGCCCATGCGCACCTCGATGAGTATCTCTATGGGTATTCTGACCCTGTTTGGGCGGGAAATCCAGCAAAGAAGAAAAAAATGTGATGACTAACTTTGTACGAATTTTCCGCGCGAAAGGTAGTTCATCGCCATCGCAGTGCAAAAAACTGTGAGTTCGGTGAGATATTGTTTCTCGCTACTGACTTCAGCTTTCAGATTCAGGTCGGTCAATCGCTTCTCGATCGCTTCCAGCAGGTTCTTGATCAGTGGACGCTGAACACCTGTCCAGTAGGTGAGCTTGTCAGTGATCACTTTTCTGTTCTCGCGAAGGAAATCGACGGCCGGGCGCACGCCCTTTCTCTTTCGCGATGAGACATTGAAGATGTCCTTGAGATCGTTATCTAGCAACAGTTCATTGCCATCGCGTGCGTCCACTGCGTGGTTTTGGTAAAACTGTTCGACCGTGTCTTCCATCTCTTCCACGGTGAGGTCAGTGTTTCCCTGAGGACGAAATGGATCCACATTGCCAAGTTTTCTGCCGATGCGGTCCATGTATTTCAATTTCTGCATCGCTCCCCAACCTTCATATCGCTTGCGCCAGTTGGAGCGCGGAGTCATCCACACCGCAAAAGTTTCCGCGAAGTCTTCGTCAGGATGCTTCTGCGCATACCAGCCCTCCATGTGGCGGACGAATCCGCGTGAAAACGGGATGGGCTTATAGTTTTCGCGATACGGCTTGCGAAACGATCCGAAGAGGTCATGCCACTCCGGCGTCTTGTAAAGCTGGTATGCATAGTTGAAGGCGTGTCCGGCTTCGTGACGCATGTACATCATGATCTGGCGTGAGTCTTCCAGATCATTCATCTCGCGCTCGAGTTTTTGCAGCTTGGGGTCAGCAAGATAAAAAGGAATTCCGATGACCGGCTCTTCAGACGGACATCCCCATTCGTCGCTGAGGTAAACCAGGGGACGAAACTTCTTCAGGCCTTTTTGCTCGAGTTCCCGATAAAGCTGGTGAACAAAGCGCTCGACCGACGATCCCTCAAGCTTTAGCCCGAGGTCGCGAATGGGCTTGCTTAGGAGTTCTCTAACGTCAGGAGGCGCCTTCTCGAACGTAACCATGCGGAGAACGAGACTAGCACAACTGGGGGACGTCTGACTTTGGCCGTCGGAGGGGCCCTGGCAGCGCAAGATAATGTCAGTTTGCACTCCTGCCGTGAGGTACAGTAGGCACCTGCTGAAGTGGTGCCCAAGCTGCTTTCTCGCACCAGGAGTGCTCAATGAACGGCAGTCGCCCACGGATTTTTTACGGCTGGTGGATCGTGTTTACCTGTGCATTGGGGCTGTTGTCCGGTGTGCCCATTGCCGTCTACTCCTTCGGCGTTTTCTTTAAGGCGCTGGCCAATGACTTCCATGCCAGTCGGGCTGCAATCTCATTTGCGTTTACTTTGTACAACGTAGTCGGCGCGTTCTCAGTACCCATGATCGGCTGGCTGATCGATCGCTATGGAGCGCGTCGAGTGATCATTCCTGCAACAGTGCTCTATGCTCTTATCCTGATCTCAGGGACAACGCTGGGCAGTGGTATCTGGCGGTACTATTTGTTTTACGCGGCTCTGGGACTTGCAGGGAGCGGGACCAACCCTGTGCCGTATGGGGTTATTGTTGCGCACTGGTTCAATCGTCGTCGGGGACTTGCGCTCGGATTCATGTTGTTGGGAATCGGCATCGGCGGCACGATAGTTCCAATAGTTACCCAGCGCTTAATCGCGAATTTCGGCTGGCGTATGACGTACGGGATCCTGGGATGCGCGGTCTTATTGCTTCCATTACCGATGGTAGCGACCTTTCTGCAGAATGATCCCTCAGAACGTGGCTTGCTTCCCGACGGAGCCGAAGCGACGCCCGATTCGCCTAGACAAGACCTGAAACATGAGGGCTTAAGCTGGCATGAAATCTGGCATAGCTCAACATTCTGGATCATGACCACTTCGTTCTTCCTTGCCGGCGCGAGCGTGCACGCGGGCGTGCTTCATATGCCTGCACTGCTGACGGATCGCGGCCTGAGTGCGGAACGCGGCGCGGTGGCCAGCTCAGTGATAGGACTTTCTTTGATTGCAGGAAGATTTGGAGCCGGCTTTCTTCTCGACCGCTTCTTTGCGCCTCGCGTAGCAATGCTTCTGCTCGGGGCATCCGGCGTTGGCTTGGGTATCCTCTGGGCAGGGAGCACGGGAAATCTTGCGTTAGCCGCCGCTTTTCTTGTGGGGTTCGGCATGGGAGCAGAGGCGGACATCATCGCCTATCTTTTCGGACGCTATTTCGGATTGCGAGCATTCGGAATAGCCTTTGGCCACGCCTTCGGTGCATTCATGTTGGCTGGAGCGTTGGGCACCCTACTGATGGGAGCAGCATTTGATTGGACGCATTCTTATACAGTGGGGCTGGGAGGTTTCTGCATCGCGATGATGTTAGCGGTGGCACTGCTGATGCGCCTGGGACCGTATCGATTTGGCGCTGAGCAGCCTTCGGGTGAGCAACTGAAAGGGATTCCTGCAGCAAGCAGTATGTGACTCTAATCTGTGAGTTGAGTTCAGCCCACTAGCGACTCAATCGCCATGACTTCATCCGGCGAGAGTTCAATTGTGCGGCTACCTAAGTCCTGTTTCATGTGTTCGGGATTAGAAGTGCCGGTTAGGGGCAGCATTTCAACGGCGCGTGCAAATGCGAAAACAACCTGAGCCGGAGTTGCGTGAAGTCGCGCAGCGATTTCGTTGACCAAAGGATGGCGCAGCACTTCGATATTCACCGTGAGAAGGGAAAAGCCTTGATAAATGATCTCCCACTTTTGGCAGAACGATTTCACCTCGCGGTCCCATCCGAGGCGGGCGAAACATCGGTTCTGCACAAACGCAGGCACTTCGTCGTGGAGCCCCGTCATCCGCTCAAGATGCCCTAGCGAAACGTTGCTCACGCCAAGAAAACGGGTGCGTCCGGCGTCGCGCTCCGTCACCATCGCGTGCCAAACCTCGGCATCGGCTTTGGTCCAATCGTAGGAAGAGGGACCGTGCAGCACGTAACTGTCGACGTAGTCGGTACCAAGGTGCTCGAGCGAACTCGCCATCGACTGAGCAACCTGAAGCGAAAGCGGCGCAGCCGGATCATAGGGCAGGCGATGGTCCTGACCGGGCTGATAGGTGAACTTCGTTTGCAGAAATAAATCAGCGCGGGATACGACACCCGCGCCATATGCCGCGGCCAAACCCTGTCCTACTCCGGCTTCGAAGTAATGGCGTCGTTGGTTAGCGGTGTCGATCCCGCGAAATCCCATACGCAACGCGAGTTCGACCAAAGCAGCGGTGCGCTCTTCCTTCCACGCGGTGCCGTAAAGGAAATCGGGGATAGGGGCAAGTTGATTATCGGGCAAATTCATTGTGACATGCCGGAATTAAGAAGGCATTATTAACGTGAACTGGAGACGCGCGAAACCGATACACTGGACTAAGATTTCATTGAGAATGGAGCAGGCATGGCGAAGGTCCTCTTGTTTCGCACATCTGATGAGCTGAACGCGAGACTCATGTCGGAGCTCGCCCGCGCAGGCTATGAGGTTTCATCACCGGAGCGGACGGATGTTCAGACCGTTCTTCAGCATGAGCCCGATCTCATTTTGCTTCAGACCGATGTAAAGACGCTGGATTGCTGCGGCCTTATTTCTGAGCTTAAGGGAAATGAGGCATCGGCCCCAGTGAAGATCGTTCTTCTGGCTCACGGTGGGCCTTTGGAGCGCAGCCGTGCTCTTGATCTCGGTGCGGACGACGTTCTCAGCATCCCCTTCGAATCCGCCGAGCTCTTCGCGCGAATCCGGGCACAGCTCCGCGAGAAGGCGCCCGATGATCGCTTGAGGTCCGAAGTGCGCGAGGCCAAAAGAAAAGAGCTGGAGGCCGAAGCCGCGTTGGCTGCGATCGTTACTCAAAAAGAGAGCGGGAAGAAAAGATGGGTGGCTCTCTGGCTCGTGATTGTATTGGCGGTTATTGGTGCGGGCATCGGTGTCCGAAACGCGCAGGTGAGCAGCAAGTCGAACGCGAAGCTGGCTCTGCAGATGGAAAAACTTCACTCGGAGGTAGTTACCGAACGCCAGCTTCTTGAACGTGCACAAAAGAGCCGTGAGGTCCTCGACCAGGAAGAGGCGGGTTCGGTGAAGAAGCAACTCGCTGCATTGCGCTCCGACAGCGCAGACCTTCGGAATAAAATTTCGACGTCGTCTGGACCCACTCTTTCCGATCTGGACAGCCGATTGAAGCAAACTGATTCGCGTATCGGAAGACTCGAGACCGAGTCGCGCATCGCTCAGCAGATCGTCCGAGACTATTCCAACAGCGTGTGCCTCATCCACGCAGTTCTTGGGTTTTACGATAAGAAGACCGGAGCGCAGCTCAAGTTTGCCGGGGTTGACGCGAATGGCGATCCGTTGGTCGATGAAAGTGGAAATGCCACCGTTACAACGGAAGGCAAAGGCCGGTCCGTGCACATCCAAGTTTTTGGCACCGGTTTTCTAGTCGATTCCGCCGGACACATCCTCACCAACCATCATGTCCTTGAGCCGTGGTGGCACAATACTGAGGCGATTCCCGTTCCGGGTGATGCTTTCGAAGCGACGGTACTATCCATTCATGCGTACTTCCCCGGCAGCGATGCGCCGTTGCCCCTGCGAGTAGAAGGTTTGAGTGAAGACTTCGACCTTGGTCTCGCGTCAGTGAAGCTGCCCAAGAATCATCCGAAGCCAGTCACCATCGAGAAAAAAGGCGCCACTTCCGGAAGCGCTGTCGTACTGATCGGTTATCCGACCGGGATCGACGGGATCCTCGCACGGATCGACGAAACCACGCTCAAGCAGATCGCACAAGCTTCGGGACACAGCACGGAGGACCTTGTCCAGGAGTTAGCGCGAAGAAAGCTGATCCGCCCTATAACCACGCAGGGGCATCTCGGCGTGGTAGCACCGGACCGGCTCGTTTATGACGCGCAAACCACCTCCGGAGGGTCCGGAGGGCCTGTGTTCAACACTGATGGCAAAGTGATTGGCGTGAATTTTGCAATGCTTACAGGATTCTCTGGTTCAAACTTCGCCGTACCGATCTCCCATGCCGCGAAGATGCTCGAAACACCTAAGACCGTGAAGGCGGCGCGGTGATGCTTACAAGTTGGAATGTTTGGCGTCCC
>JAOAPL010000102.1 GCA_025462925.1 Acidobacteriaceae bacterium | reverse complement strand
TCATTGAAGTAGCCGCGACGTGTGTGCTCCAGATCGAGTACTCCGATCACGATGTCCTTATAGATAAGTGGGACGCAGAGTTCGGAACGCGTTTCCGGATTCACCATGATGTAACGCGAATCTTTAGCCACATCGGGAACGAGGATGGTGTGCTTTTCCGAGGCAGCGGCGCCGACGAGTCCGCGTCCGAGGGGAATATCGTGCTTCAGCTGGATGTTCTCCTTGAATCGCAACGAAAAACGATGCTGAAGAGTTTGGCCAGTCTGGTCGAGAAGCAAGATGCTGAACATCTGGAAATCAACTACGCGGCTGAGAAGATCGCCGATCCGCTTTAGCAACTGGTCCAGGTTGAGGATCGAGGTGAGGTCGCGGCTGATCTCATTCAGCACCAGCAAGGTTTGCGCCTGACGGGCGACACGCGTGTATAGCCTGGCATTTTCGATGGCTGATGCGATCCGCAATGCCACCAGCGTGAGGAGGCGGCTGTGCTCCTGTGTGAAGTAATCGAGCTGGCTGGATTGAATGTCGATGACGCCGATGACGCGATTTTTTGCGATCAGCGGTACAGCCAATTCCGACTTCACGTCCGCGCGAGCATTGATGTAATCAGGGAACTGAGTGACATCGGCGACAACGACAGGTTCGCGGCGCTCGACGGCTTGTCCCGTGACGCCATTTCCGATCTTGATGCGGAGGCGCTCGACTTCAGGCGCGTGACCGATCTGAAATCTCATGCGCAGATCGCGCGCTTTCTCGTTCACCAGGAGGATGGCAAAGATCTCAAAGGGAATGACTTCCTTTACCAATCCGGCGACAGTGTGGAGAAGGGTGTCAAGGTCGAGAGTGGTATTGATGGAGTCGGCGAGCTTCAGCAGGAATTGTTCCACGTCCAACGACGTGCCGGGCACGGCATGGACGCCTGAGGACTTTGATATTCCTGATTTCGCTACGGTCGATGGCATGCTCTTCAATGATAACAGTCGAAAGTATTAAGCTGAATTACTGCGGCGCAAAAGCGGTTGGTCTTAATTTAGGAGGGTTAATAACCGGAGACGTGAACGGGTTCGGTGATTAGGGGAGCGCCAAGATCGCGGACGATGGCAACGCCCGCGCTGGTGCCAATGCGGTTAGCGCCGGCCTGAATCATGGCGAGGGCGTCGGCTGCGATGCGGACTCCACCTGAAGCCTTTACTCCGAGCCGCTCGCCAACGACGCCGCGCATAAGCGCGATGTCATCGACCGTAGCGCCGCCTCCGGCGAATCCGGTGCTGGTCTTAACGAAGTCGGCACCAGCGGCGACGGCCAGTTGGCAGGCGACAAGTTTTTCATCCAAGGTCAGCAGGGAAGTCTCAAGTATCACTTTAAGTATTCCGCCGTTATCGTGGACGACTTGAGCCACCCCGCTGATGTCAGATTGCACCAGGTTGCGGTCACCTGATTTCAACGCACCGATATTCAGCACCATATCGACTTCAGAGACTCCGATGCGGAGGGCTTCTTCGGCCTCGAATCGCTTTACGGAGGTCAGCGATGCACCCTGGGGAAAGCCCGCAGGCACTCCGACCTTGACTCCAGAGCCACGCACGATGGAAACCGCCAGCGCAGCCCAAGTCTGATGGACGAAAGCGCAGGCGAAATTGTAGGCGACGGCTTCTTCGCAAAGATGAATGACCTGCACCTGAGTGGCCTCGGGCTTGAGCAGCGTGTGGTCAATCATTCCGGCTACGGACTGCCAAGTGGGCTGGGTCTGGGTTGAATCAACGCCGGGGAGGAGGGTGCTGTGAGCCATATCGTGAGACTGGATTTTATCAGGAAGCGGGGACGCGGGAAATTCTTTTTACGTCCGCTCTACGAGGCACTCTAGGAGGCTCCGGCACTGGAGGATTGCGGCTTCTGGCGGTCAATCCGTGCCAGCAGATGTCGAACGAGTTCCAGTTCGGTGGAGCCGTTTGCGGGATACTGGACGCGGCCGAAGGCAGCAGTAATGGGCGTTGTCCCCGGGCGCGCCGCAGCTAGCTTGTTCAGTCCATTGATGATTTTGTTCTCCACGGCCAGGACGTCATTCTCACTGGTCTCGGGCAGAATGAGGGCAAAGCGGTCAGCGGAATATCGGCAGACGGTATCGATGCTGCGAATCGTACACGTCAACAGGTGCGCGACCGCGCGCAGCAGATCGTCACCGGCATCAAAGCCGTGGGTCTGATTGACCACGCGAAAGTTCTGGAGGTCAAACATCATGATGGCGAACTGTTTCTCAAAACGCTTGGCGCGGGAGATCTCGTGCGAAACGGCGATATGGAAATATCGCTGGTTGTAGACGCCGGTGAGACTGTCAATATTGGCTACGCGGCGCAACTCTTCAGAAAGTTGCACGTTCTTGATCGCTGTTGCGCAGACGTCGCCAGCAGCTTGCGCAATGGAACGGTCGTCGTTGTTGAAAGCGTTCGGCTGCGTCTGAGAGATGACGATCACGCCCAGCGTCTCGCCAAGAGACAAAAGCGGCACGGCCATTTCAGATTGTGAATTGTGAAGGCAGGGCTTCCACTGGGGAACTTCCCTGATGTGTTCCGGAACATTGCTAATGAGCACGTTCATGCGAGCATTCAATGCGTCCGCGATGATTCCCAATCGCGCCGAAGCACGATAGGACTCCGGATCGGGATGGTGGCCTGCGGTGTTGGCATTAAGGGAAAGGGGCCCGTCTTTGTCCCGGATGAGGATCGAGACTTCGCTGCCTTCGAATGTGTCGCTGATCAAATCACAAAGCGTGACCAGAAGCTGGTCCAAGTCGTTGGCGCTGGTGGCCGAGCGGGCGATGAGGTTGATGAATTCAATCTGGCGCATGCGTCGCCTCTCGACTGAATACAGCCGCGCGTTTTCCAGCGCCACTGCCGCCTGCGCCGCGAAAATGGCGAGCAGGCCGATCATGTCGTCGGTGAAGAAATCCACCTTGTCGCTTTGCAGGTCGAGGACTGCGATCACTTCGTCCCGTACGAGCATGGGCAGCGCAAATTCACTTTTTGTCTTTGGATCAGAACTGATGTAGCGGGGCTCTTTTGTGACATCGGGAACGTAGATAGGCGCCATGGAAGAGGCAACGTGACCGACGATTCCGTCACCTATCTTGAAACGCGCCTTGCTTCCACGTGGATGTCCGTTCTCAGCGCGGACGTAAAGTTCATGCGTGGCGGCATCGACCATGAGGACGGCGCAATCGGAAACCTCAAAGTAATTGCGCACAATCAGCAGGATCTGATGGAGCACGGTATCCGCGTCCATACTGGAGAGGATCATCTCCGTGGCTTCCTGCAAGACGGCAACTTCGCGAACGCTGGAATGTATGTCTTTCAAGAGTGTGAGAGTCCTTTGAGGTATTGTTCAGATTATAGGTGTTTGTAAATGATGAAAAGGGATAAGCTCGTAGGGGAAACGATACTTTAAACATCGTCGCGGCTTTGTTAGAATTCGCGGCCATAGGAAACAACAGGCGCCCGGAGGCCCCAAAATGCTGGTTCGAGATTACATGACCACAAATGTCACAACTTTGACGGACGATTTGCGCCTGCTTGATGCTGCACTGATGATCCGGCGGACGGGAAAGCGACATGTGCCCATCCTCTCCGCGGAAACGGGAAAGCTTGTCGGCATCATCAGCGATCGCGACATCTCGCGCCTGGCGCCATCGATCCTCTCGAAGCAGAGCCAAGAGGAATACAACCGGGTCTTCGAAGAGACTCCGATCACCATGGCGATGACCAAGGATCCCATCACGATATCGCCGGATGCGCCCATTATCGACGCGGTGCAAATCCTCTACTCCAAGAAAATCGGAGGACTGCTGGCGGTGGAAGATGGGGAACTCAAAGGCATCCTCACAGTAAGCGACATGCTGGGACTGCTGAGTGAACTGCTCACTGGCAGTGATAAATCAAGATCAATGACCGGCGGCAGCTAAAGGCGCTAGGCGGCCTGTTTCCGGATGAGGGCAGGCTGCGGAGCAAAGTCTGGTGCATCGGCTTCATTGTCATTGTTACGATTAGGCCGCTGCGTGCCCACTACCTTCATCTGCGTCCAATCGTACGGAAACTCTTTGCCGCAATCCAAACAGACAACATAGGTTCCCGTCACTTGCGCGGCTTTCCCGCGGGCACCGACTTTGGCGGTGATCGGGAAACTGTAATTGCTGTGCCAGCAACCGAACAGGATATCTACGAAATCAGTGATCATTTACCTTCTCCCTCAGGGACTACACCTTTTTCTTGATAGGGTCAGGCCCAAGCCGATCTGCTTCAATCGTAAGATGCGGCTTCAGGAGATTAGATTCAGAGTAGCTGCAAAGGTTTGTTTAGAAATTTATAAAGGGTGCACCACATACGGGCGCATGGGGAGGAACTATTTTCGTTGCTTGGGGTTAGCTCTCAGTAGGGGGCTTGGAAGCTTTGCATTTCGCGACGATGGCGTCATGCAATTTTGTGCGAAGGGCGTCCGGGAGTTCGTAAACCTGATTTTCGCGATAGATCTCGATGGTCTTCTTTGTCGTGTTGCAGACGACGTAGCAGTTGTGGCACCAAGTGAGATGTTCCGAAAGCTCGGCTTTCAGTTTGGAATCAAGAGAGCCGTCGAGAAAGTCATTCAGCTCGGTTAAGAATTTAGAGCACTTCACTGCTGTTGGTCTCCGCCGCCATTTTTTTTCTTCTTAAAGTACCGGTTCAATCTTTCGCGCAATTGCAGTCTCGCGCGAAGCAATCTTGACTTCACTGCTGGAACGCTCAAGCCAAGCGTCTCTGCAGTCTCTTCCGTGCTGAGCCCTTCCACATCCCGCAGGACGAATACTGTCCGGAAGCCCGTGGGCAGCCCCTGAATCGTCTTCGCAAGAATATCACTCAGCTCTGCTTGCCGAAAAAGCTGCTCAGGATTGGGACTCCAATCCGCAACTTCGCGCGGCACCGAACCATCTTCCGTCTCCACGTCTTCGTCCATGGACACGGTCTTGCTGGTCTTCCGCTTGCGCAGTTTCATCAACGCTTCGTTGACGGCGATCCTGACCAGCCAGGTGTAAAACTTGGAATTCCCCTGGAACTGCTTCAGGTTCTGATACGCCTTCAGAAACGCGTCCTGCACCACATCTTCAGCGTCCTCGCGGTTCTGCGTGATGTGCTGCGCGATACGAAAAACGTTCCTATCGTATTTCTTGATAAGCTGCTCGAAGGCGGTTATATCGCCACCTTTGGCAGCCTGAACCAGCGCTAATTCTTCGCTGGTGTCACCAGTTACGTTTGTTTGGATGGTTCCCATGTTCTCGCGATGCAAATATTTTGGTTAAATACGGCGAAATGCCCTGTTTCTTTGAATACGAAGCAGGTTAGGTTATTGTTGCAGGTATTCTATCCGGCAAGACCCACAAACCTGATAATGACCAACTCAAGTACTACGCTATTGTACGCGGTTGCTATGTCTCTTGCATGGGGGTTGGCTGGTTGTGCCCGTGCCTACATTGCAGACGAGCATGTCAAAGTGGTCATGAAGAAGTACAGTATCAGCCCCGCAGAGATTCGCGTCAAGCAGGGGAAAGTTGTTGAATTCGAAGTGAAGACTGCTGATGTGCAACACGGGTTTGACGTCCCAGCGTTGGGCATTAAAGAGTCTGTACAGCCGGGAAGGTCAACAGTGTTCTCGATCAGGACCGACCGGAAAGGCGAATTCAAGATCGAATGCGGCATCCTCTGCGGCCCTCATCATGACGATATGCGCGGGAAACTCATTGTGGAGTAGTAGTTCCGCAGTGAACCCTCGTTTTCTCCGATTGACAGCGCAGTCGAAGTACCTATAATCGCGGTACTCAGGTTCTAATGGCAGAAGACAAAGAAATCTCGCAAATCGTCGAAAAGGCGGTCTCAGAGGTATTGGAAGCGCACCTCTCCGAGCTGCGCACCGTACTGCGTGCCGAAATCGTTGGCAAAGTGATGGAGTTAGCGCAGCCGATCCTGGAAAAGCGCGCGGCAGAGTCACAGGTTGCAAGTGCCGCTTCAGTTCCAGCACCCGGCACCGGCCCCACCGATCTACTAAACGCTTCCGTCGCCAGCATCTACGACGCAAACGCACAGACTGAAATATTGAAATCGCTGCTGGACGGGATGGCGCAGTTCACGTCACGGGCGGCACTATTCGTGGTGAAGGGAAACACTATTTCGGCGTGGCAAAATCGGGGATTTGAGAATGCCGCCGCGCTGAAAGGCTTTGCGCTGGATTCGTCGTCGGGATTGGCGGGACGCGCAATTCGAGATCGAGAGCCCGTCTCCGCTGCCGCGGTCGACTTCGACAATGCGTTTATCAGTACCCATGGGAATCCTGTGGACGGCAATGCTTGTGTGCTGCCTATGGTGGTACGGGAAAAAGTGGCTGCCGTCGTTTATGTCGATGCCGGAACCGATCTGGATGGTAATTCTGATCAGTCTGCGCTGCGACTCCTGGTAAGGTCGGCTGCGAGCTGGCTGGAGTTGATGTCACTGCGCAAAATCGCAGGCGGGGGCGGTGCAGAAGCACCTGAACCGGTCATGGCTGCCGCTGCTGCGGCGACTCCGGTTCCTGCGGCACCGGTGGCCGCTGCTCCAGCTCCCATCGCTGCTCCGGCTCCGGTTGAGGTACCTGCACCTGCACCAGTGGCGGTCGCTGCTGTTGCACCGGCTCCGGCGGGTGGTGGTGATGTCGCCGGACTTTCGCCGGAAGACCAGGAAGTACACAAGAAGGCAAAGCGGTTTGCGAAGCTGCTTGTGGACGAGATCAAGCTTTACAACCAGGCCAAAGTCACCGAAGGCCGGCAGAACAAGGACCTATACCAGCGGCTTAAAGAAGACATCGATAAGAGCCGTAACACCTACGACAAGCGCTATGGCGCGACGGCTGCGGCCGGTGCCGGATACTTCAGCGCGGAGGTGATAAGAATTTTGGCAGACAACGATCCAACTACACTCGGCAGCGACTTTCCGCAGTAAACTACATCTGTGTTCCGCATTCGGTGGTCAGCACTAGTATTCGTCGTGGTCGCGTCCCTTGGGATTGCGACATTGGAAGTTTCCGCACAAACCCAGCCTAAAAAAAGCACGTCCCCCAGCAAAGCCGCAAAGAAGAAGAAAGCTCCGAGCAAGAGCAGCCCGGCGCAAAAGGCCAAGACTCGCAAAGCAGCGCAGAAGAAAGCTGCTGATGACGCCCGCACGCGTCGCATGAAGCAGGCCTTTGTTGCTTCCAGCGATCTCAAACCGATGGCGCAACAACTTCTCGACTCTCGGTCAAAGGCTGCATATTCCGGCGTAGAGCGCTATGCCAAGAAGCACGCTGATAGCGATCCCGGCGCACTCGCGTGGCTGGTGTTGGGCTACGCGCGGTTGCAAGATGGCGATAACGGGAAAGCAATCGATGCGCTGAAAAATGCAAAGCCTCATGCCCGCGAGTTGAGTGACTACGTGGATTACATGCTGGCGCAGGCTTATCGAAATAATGGATCGTCAAGAGACGTGATCGTCGTGCTGAGCGGGTTTGCGAAGGAATATCCCGAGTCCGTCTTCGTTCGGGATGCTTCGGTCATTTACGCCAATGCGCTGATGTCCACCAACTCTCATGAGCAAGCAGTCGAGGTGCTGGAATCACAGCGCAAGCCGGTGCGCGCGGATATCGAACTGGCCTTGGGCCGCGCATATGCCGGAGCGGCGCAGAATGATAAAGCGCTGGCGGTCTTTCGGAAGCTCTATTACGAGATGCCGCTGAGTCCTGAGGCGGACGAAGCCGGGGTGTACTTGCGGAAGATGGCGGGCAGCGACGGCTATGGCACGCCCGAGCTACGCAAATCCCGCGCCGATCTTCTGGCTAGAGGGAAGCGGTATTGGCAGGCGATCTCGGAATATCAGCAACTGGTCAGCGATTCGACAGGCCATCCAGTGGCGAGTGTTCAAGTGGCGCTGGCGAATGCTCTCTACAAGAACGACCGGCAGAGCGAGGCAAAACAAATCCTGCTGGGGATGACGGACGCGCACGATGAGGTCAACGCGCAAAGGCTCTACCTGCTAGGAGAGATTGCAAGGTCGGCAGATGACGATGCGTCGCAGAGCGCGAGCATTGACGAACTACGAAAGTCAGCGCCTCAAAGTGGATGGTTGCAAGAAGCCTTGCTGAGTGCGGGAAACAAATTCCTGTTGCGTCGGAATCTGGAACAGGCGGGGGCGATGTACGCAGAGTTGGCGCAGCGCTTTCCGGAAGGCAGGTACGGGTCGCCTGCTCATTGGAAAGCGGCTTGGTTGAGTTATCGGTTGGGTAAGACGGCGGATGCAAAAAGACAATTCGAGGAACAGATCTCTCTCTTCCCGAATTCCAACGAAGTGCCAAATGCGCTCTACTGGCGCGCCCGAATCGCCGAGGACGAGCACGAGATTGGGAAAGCGCGTGCCTATTATTTAAAGCTGTCTGCGAGGTTCCGAAATTATTACTATGCCATCCTCGCACGTGAGAGACTGCCGGAATTGAAGCGGGTTGAACTGGAGGATGACGCGCTGCTGGGAAAAGTCCCCGATGCGCAGCAGCAGGCCCCGGTGGTGGAATCGGCGGATGGCGTTACTGATGTGCGCCTGCAAAAGTCGCGACTGCTTTCTAACGGCGCACTGTTCGATCTGGCAATAAAGGAATTGCAGCCGGCTGTGAATGAGGGCGACAAACCGTGGGCAATAGGTGAGATCGTTCGCCTGCATCAGGAGGCGGGACGTCCGTACACGGCTCTCCAGACGCTCAAGCGGGCGTTGCCGACTTATTTTGCCGTCGATATTTCCACGCTGCCGAAATCATTTGTAGAAGCGTTATTTCCGCGGCCGTATTGGCAGGACCTGAAATCCAATTCTGTTGCTAACGGCCTTGACCCTTATCTTGTGGCTTCATTGATCCGGCAGGAGTCTGAGTTCAATGCAGGGGCGGTATCGCATGCGAATGCTTATGGCTTGATGCAGTTGCTGCCCACCGTTGGCAAGAAGGTGGCGCACGAAGTAAAACTGAAACCGTTCTCGACCGCGCGGCTGCTTGAGCCGAGCGCCAACCTCAAGCTGGGCACTCGATATTTTCGCGACATGATCAGCGAGAATGGCGGCAAAGTAGAGTACGCGCTGGCCGCATATAACGCGGGATCGAACCGAGTCGCCGATTGGCTGGCTGGCGGCGGGTTCCGCGATGTGCCCGAATTCGTGGAGTCGATCCCGTTCACTGAGACTAGGGATTATGTTCAAGCCATCATGCGGAATGTGGCGGTTTACAAGAAGGTCTACGGAGCACAGTGAAAGCGGCCGAAGTCAGCTGCGAGTCTCTGCGGCTTCCTGATGGAAAAAAAGATCAGAGATCAGCAGCAGGGAGCCGAGGACAATCGCGCTGTCCGCGATGTTGAAATCCGGCCAGTGATATGAGCCGATATTGAACATGAGGAAGTCGATGACGCTTCCCAGTCGGATGCGGTCGAGCAGATTGCCGAGCGCTCCACCCATGATCAAAGCAAGCGCGAGGCCACCGGCGGTGAAGGCGTGACCGGAGCGCCACAGCAAAGTCGAAACGACGGACAATACCACCACCGAAAAGAAGATCAGGCCGGCGGTGGTGTATCGAGAAGCAGAATCAGCAAACAAGCTGAAGGCTGCGCCCGGATTCAGTACGTGGCTGATGCTGAAGAATCCCGGAATGACCGTGATTGTGTCATGCAACGGAAGATTGCGGGCGACGAGAGACTTCGTTGCCTGGTCTAGCATCAGCACGATCACCGCAATGAAAAAATAGTATCGGCGAAATGTTGTCTGGGAGTTCGCGTACTGCATCAGCCCTTATCAATCTCCTCTAACGCGGCGGAGCAACGCTCGCAGATCATCGGATACCGGGTATTTTCGCCCACATGGATAGAATAATTCCAGCAGCGTTCGCATTTCTGTC